>DASUBD010000255.1:0-6473 GCA_035763445.1 Candidatus Angelobacter sp. | reverse complement strand
GTTTGCCGTGGAGGCGTTCGGCACCGAACGTCTACAGAAGCTGACTCGAGAAGAGGTTGATGAGCGATACAAGGTCTTTCGTGAACTAACCCACCTTGACTGAACAGTAGATAAGGACGCGCTGTGGCGCGTCCCTTTCTTTTTTCCGTTCCATTGTATGTGTCTTGGCAGGGCTGCTGGCGGCGCCATGTACAATTCCGTGGCAGATGCTCCAGGAATACTCCAACAGCAACGAGGCGCAATACGACGATTCGCGCGACTACATCCTTCTAACCGCGGCGGCGATTGCGATCTCAGCGGCATCACTCATCTTCTATTACAGGCAGAACGCCATCCTTCTTTATGGGGACGCCGTAGCCCACATCAACATCGCGCGCCGCGTTTTCGACTCACGCACCCCGGGAATTTTTCAGCTTGGCACCGTTTGGTTGCCCCTTCCGCATCTGCTCGATATTCCTTTTGTGATCAATGACCGTCTTTGGCAGACCGGAGTGGGCGGGTCCATTATTTCCATGGTCGCCTACGTTGCAGGCGCGATTGGGGTCTTCCGGCTAGTACGGGGAATGGGGGGGCGGCTAGCGGCCTGGACAGCAGCCATCATCTACGCTTTGAACCCCAACCTCGTTTATATGCAATCAACCGCCATGGGCGAATCGCTTTACCTGGCGTTGTTCATCTGGGCAGTGGTCTATTTCTCTGACTTTGCCCGTGATGCTGCGCTGGACTTCTCTCGCGGACGCAGGTCGCTGGAAAAAGTCACGCTGGCTGTAGCTGCGGCAATGCTTGTGCGTTATGACGCCTGGTTTCTGGCAGCCCTGATTGCGGTTGGTGCCTTTTTTGTCCTGTGGTTCCAAAGGGACAGATTATCCGCAATCGGAAAGAACCCGCCTGCCCGGCTGCTTTGGACTAAGCCATATCTGCGCACCTTCCTGGGTTTCGCTTTGCTGCCATTGCTCACCGCAGGAGTGTGGCTGGCATACAACCACAATCAATACGGCAATGCCCTTGAGTTTGCCAACGGGCCATACTCCGCTCGCGCCATTCAGCAGCGAAGCTGGACGCCAACGTGGAGCAGCTATCCGGGAGAGAATTCTGCGCGCACCGCAACTTTGTATTTTCTCAAGACGTCGCGGCTTACGCTGGCTGAAGGCCGGACTGAACGCCTGCTCCTTGCGATTGCATTTGCTTCGTTGCTGTGTGTCTTCTATTTCGCCCGCCGGTTTCTTCCCTGGGTGTTGCTGTGGATGCCGGCGATTTTTTATCCTGCATGCATCGCGTGGGGTAGTGTGCCCGTGTATGTTCCGCAGTGGTGGCCGTTCAGCTATTACAACGTGCGCTATGGGCTGCAGATGCTTCCTGCCGTGGCTGTCTTCACCGGGCTACTTGTGGATTTAGGTGGCAGGATTTTCCCGCGAAGCCGGTGCATTACCGCCTGTGTGCTGCTGATCATCACAGGTTTCAGTTACAGCGCGGTGTGGCGAAGAACTCCCATCATGCTGCGTGAAGCTGAAGTGAACGGCAGGGCGCGTTTGCAGTTCGACCAAAAGCTTGCTTCTGAACTGTATAACCTGCCTGACGCGGCAACCATCATGATGGATTGCAGCGTACATCCGGGCGCGGTGCAGATTTCAGGGATTCCGTTCCGGCGCGTATTGCGTGAAAGCAATCCACCGGAATGGGAGATTGCACTCAGCCAGCCCGCGAAGTCCGCGGACTACGTTGTTGCCATCGATCAGGACGCCGTGGCATATTCTGTACGCCTGTTTCCAAAGGGTCTGCAGCCGGTAACTGTGATCAGCGTTCCCGGCCAGCCCAAGGCAACTATCTATCAATCCATGCACTGATGAGAATGCTAAAATCTCCGCAGCTTTGTTAATCACGGGCAGATCAGTAGAGTGAAATGTCCTTAGCACCTGCATGGCCGCATGTTTCGTACACCCAAGTCCTTTCCCAGGATTTGGGACGGTTGCTTCTGGCGGCGGTGCTGGGCGGAATCGTGGGGATTGAGCGCGAGCTAAAGCACCGTCCTGCCGGTCTGAGGACCAATATCTTCATCTGCTTCGGCGCAGCGATGTTTACGGTGATTTCGCTGGAGTTGGCTGCGGCAGCAGGCGGCGAGCGCACCCGCATTGCGTCCCAAATCATTCCGGGAATTGGCTTCATTGGCGCCGGATCGATACTGCACGCGCAACGAACCATCAGCGGCTTGACTACTGCGGCAACCATTTTTGTGGTTGCATCCATTGGCATGGCGTGCGGCGGCGGGCTGTACGGCTTGGCGGCGTTCGCGACGGTGCTCATCCTCCTGTGCCTGCAAGTGCTGGGCGCCGTGGAGCGGCGCTACAGCCTGAAATCCATGCTGATGCACTACAGCATTGTGACGGACCGTGTTGCGGAAGAGATCACGGAAGAGATTGATTCCGTGCTGCAAGACCATGGCAAGAACATGGAAGGCATGAAGCTGATCCGAACCAATGGCAAGAAGAAATTAATTTTCACCGTGGATGGCACGCGGCGGGAGCACGAAGAGATCATGGCGAGCCTGCGCAAATCCAAGGACCTGGGCAGCTTTACCTCAGTACGCGGGCCGGATACAGATTAGAAATGAACGTTCCCTTTACCAAAGCCTCCGCATGCGGGAATGATTTTCTTATTATCCAGGCTCGCTACGCTCCCGCGGACTTGCATGCGTTCACCCGGACCATTTGCGACCGGCACAATGGCGTGGGAGCTGACGGAGTGGAATGGCTTGAACCTTCGCAGGATGCGGACATCGCCATTCGCCTGATCAATGCTGACGGCAGCGAAGCCGAAATTTCCGGAAATGGCACGCGCTGCGTGGCAGCTCATCTGGTTGCAAGCGGCGCTAAAGGACCATTGAGGATTTTGACCGGCGCAGGACTCAAAGTGTGTGAGCTCATCTCACAACATGGCCAGCGATACGACTTCGAGACTGCGATGGGCAAGGCTGAAGTGAGCAAGCCGATCCTGCTGCAAATCGACCAGAGAGAGATATTGGGAACACCGGTCTCTATGGGCAATCCCCATCTGGTCGTGTTCGTCAAAGACTTCTCTGCGGTATGGCAGGAGGAAGGTGCGCAAATTCAACATCAGGAAATTTTCCACGAAGGAGTAAACGTGGAATTCGTGCGCATTGCAGGGCCAAACAGAATTGATGTGCGTTTCTTTGAGCGCGGCGTGGGTGAAACGCAGTCGTCCGGGACCGGCTCATGCGCATCCGCAGTGGCGGCAATTGCTGCCGGTCAGGTGAAATCTCCAGTGAGGGTCAATGCGCCGGGTGGTGCCCAGGAAGTGCTGTGGAACGGCTCTGAGGTCCTTCTGCGCGGGCCGGCACAGATCATTTGCCAGGGTGAATTCTTTGCGTGAGAAAACAGTCTTGAAACCACGCGCGCTCAGGTCCGGCGACAAGATTGGGATTCTGGCTCCAGCCAGCAGTTTCAATCGTGAGGCGTTTGAGCGCGGGTGCAATCGTCTGCGCAAGATGGGATACCAGCCGGTGTACTCTCCTGAGATTTTTGCGCGCGACCTTTATTTTGCCGGCAGCGCAAAGCGACGCCTGACCGAACTTAAAACCCTATTGCTGCGAGATGACATTGCCGCGCTGGTCTGCGTCCGCGGAGGGTACGGCGCCAACTACCTCTTGGACAAACTCGACTTCAACCTGTTCGCGCAACACCCAAAGATTTTCCTGGGATGCAGTGATATCACTTCCCTGCTCACGGCCATTACGGACCGCACCGGTCTCGTCACATTTCACGGCCCGATGGTCGCCAAGGATATTGCGGACGGAAGCTTTGACAGCGCCAGCTGGAACGATGCACTCCAGGGCGCGCAGAACTGGGAAATTCCAACAACTGGAGTTGAGATACTGCGACCAGGGCAGGCGCAAGGCAAACTCTACGGCGGCTGCCTCTCCATGCTCGCGGCATCGCTGGGCACGCCGTTTGAGATTGAGACGGACGGAACGATCCTTTTCGTGGAAGACATTGGCGAGAAGCCGTTTCGCATTGATCGCATGCTGATGCAGCTACACCTCGCAGACAAACTCAAGGGGGTGCGTGGATTCGTTTTCGGAGAGATGCTGGACTGCCGTCCACCTGCGGGCGAGACTTACACCTTGCAGCAGGTGATTCTCCGTGTACTGGCCGATTATGAAGCGCCAGTGGTCTACGGTCTCAAATCGGGTCACGTTTCCGCAAACAACATTACCCTGCCAATTGGGGTACAGGCGGAGTTGACGGCAAGCGGTGAAGGCGTAGCCCTGAAGATATTGGAACCCGCCACAATTATCCGTTAATCTGGATTCAATGGACCAGCAGCACGTACACATTATTGGAATTTGCGGCACCGCCATGGCGTCACTGGCAGGATTGCTGAAGCAAAGAGGCTTGAAAGTTACAGGATCGGACGCGGCGGCCTATCCGCCAATGTCGGATTTTCTGGCGGCAATGGCCATTCCGGTGGCGCAGCCGTACGCGGAAAGCAATCTCAAACCGCGGCCGGACTGGGTCATTGTCGGTAATGCGATTTCACGGGGGAATGTAGAACTGGAACATGTGCTTGATCAGCGCATCCCTTTCCGTTCCATGCCGGATACGCTCTACGACTTTTTTCTGCGTACGCGCGAACCCATTGTGATTGCCGGCACGCACGGCAAGACCACCACAACGTCAATGCTGGCGTGGATTTTTCAGCATGCGGGAAAAGATCCATCATTCCTGGTGGGCGGGATTGCAGAAAATTTTGGCAGCAGCTTTGCCCTGCGCCAGGGCAAGCACTTCATCATTGAAGGCGACGAGTACGACACCGCATTTTTCGACAAGGGCCCCAAGTTCCTGCATTACTTTCCGCAGGCGGTGATTCTGACATCCGTCGAGTTTGATCATGCCGACATCTATAAAGACCTTGAAGCGGTGAAGACGGCTTTTAAGCGGCTGGTGAATTTAGTTCCGCGAAAAGGAAAGATTGTCGCCTATGACGCTGACGCCAACGTGGACGAGTGCCTGGCCAAGGCATTCACGCCGGTGGAGCGCTACGGTTTGCGCGAAGATTCAGTCTGGCGCATTGCTGACCTGCAGTTTGCTCCCAGCCAAACCACATGGCAGGTGCTGCGTGAAGGCCAGCCATGGCAGAGCTTCGAGTTCACGCTGGCCGGTGAATACAACGTATTGAACGCGACAGCCGCGGCAGCGATGGCATCACATTACGGAATTGAACCTGCCGTAATCGCTGAAGCGTTGAAGTCGTTCAAGAGCGTGAAGCGGCGTCTTGAAATCAGGGCTGAGGTGGACGGCATTACCGTGATCGATGATTTCGCCCACCATCCCACTGCGATAGCCGCCACGCTGAAAGCGCTCCGTACGCGTTATCCGGCGGCGCGGCTTTGGGCCATTTTTGAACCGCGTTCCAACACCCTGCGGCGAAAAGTGCTGCAGAAAGATCTGATCGCCAGCCTTTCCATGGCTGACCAGGTGGTGATCACCAGCATTTTCAAGCCTGAAGCAGTGCCGGAAAACGAACGCCTGACCACTTCATCGGTGGTCAACGGAATCAAGAAAAATGGGAAGCCTGCCCGGGAAATGGCGGATGCGGATGCCATTGTGGAAGCAATCTCGCCGGAGCTGCAAAGCGGCGATGTTGTTGCGATTCTGTCCAACGGCGGATTCGGTGGGATCTATGAAAAGCTTCCGCGCAAGCTGGAGGAGCTGCGCGGCGCCGCGCGGACATGATTCGAAGAACAATCTGCGCAGTCCGCACATTCCTGGCTCTTCTCTTTCTGGTTGTTCTGGTGCCGCCGGCAGCGCTCATTGCGTTTCCCTGGACCTTCATGACCGGCAAAGTCGGTTTTCTTTATTTCATCGGGATGGGGCTGGCGCATTGGGCCGCGCGCATTGCCGGAGCAAAGATCAAACTGGTGGGATTCGAGAACATTGATCCCGCCGGAACGTACATTTTCATGTCCAACCACGTTTCCAATCTGGATCCGCCTGTTCTGGTGCCGCTGATTCCACGGCGAACGTCGGTCCTGGCGAAAAAAGAAATCTGGAGGATTCCCATCCTTGGGAAGGCGCTGGACCTCGCCGAGATTGTACCGGTGGAGCGAAGCAATCGCGACGCAGCCATGCAAAGCATCCGACGCGCGGGCGAAGTGATGCAACACGGCATCAATATGACAATTTATCCGGAAGGCACTCGCTCGCCGGACGGCCGCCTGCTTCCATTTAAGAAAGGCCCATTTCATTTAGCATCAGAAACCGGATTTCCCATTGTGCCGGTGACAATTCTGGGAACCGAAGAGATGATGCCGAAGGGGAGCAACATTGTGAAGAGCGGCACGGCAACACTGGTGTTTCACCCGCCGATTGATCCAAAGCAGTTTTCTACCAGAGAAGAGCTGATGGAGGCAGTGCGCCAGGCCATCAATAGCGCACTGCCCGCCGAGCGCAGATAGC
>DASUBD010000254.1:0-4806 GCA_035763445.1 Candidatus Angelobacter sp. | reverse complement strand
CCCTGCGAATTCCTGCGCGGCCTTGTACTCGTGTATTGCTTCAGGCGCTCGGCCCAACTTTTCCAATGCCCGGCCCATGCGCACATGAATGGCAGCATCTCGCGGTTTGTCTTCAACCGCGTCACTGTAGCGCATTAAGGCGCCGTTATAGTTCTTTTCAGAGAAATTAAAATCGCCAACTTCCACATCATGAGCGGCATCCAGCGCCAACTCCATTGCGTCTTGGCACTCTTCCTTTGGCCTTCTACTGGAACTTATGTTGCTATCGCTCGTGCCCGTTATCTCCGGTTGCGGGGCCGTTTCTGGGATTGTTGGCGGTGTCTCCTTCTTTGCACGATCGCGGCACCAGCCCCAGATGCAGATGACGTCCGGCAATGGGTCCAATTTGTGGTTCTTCTTTTTAGATTGCTTATGGATCTCGCTGACGATGTCATCCACCGGGCGGTCAGCGGGACACGAAGGTGGGGGCAATTGTGCGAGCAGTCCCACACCAAGTCCCGCAATAAAAATAACGATGGCTATTGTGCGTGGGACGTGCACACAGTCATTGTAGCTCCAGTCGCCACGACGCTCTTGTAATCGCCAAGATTGGAAAACCTGAAACCTTACCGCTGATGAGGCGGTCACATTGATTTAAACGGCCCCCGGTTGATTTAAACGGCTCCCGGAATTTTTGAGCTCTGCCGTTTGACCCTGACCTGCTCTGCTCATTAGAATTTTGGGCTCTTCACCGGAGGTAGTAAATGAACGTCTTCTCTTCTGCCGGAACTAAATCCCTCACCTCTTTCACAAAATATTTCATCATCGCCTGCATGTTGCTTGCGGCCAGCGCACTTTCCGCCCAGACCATTCCTCCACCCGGCCTGGTGATTGGATCAGGAAACACGGCCACGGCCGACCCTCCGGTCACAAGGCCTGACACCACGCCCTGCGTGGTCACGCTGTTCAACAATTTTGCCTTTGCGGATTTCTCTCCCAAGCCATTTTCATTTACTCCTCCGGCGGCCTGTCCGGGACCGTGGGCCAAGGTGGTATTGAACGCAGATTTCTCCATCCAGGCGGGCAGGCAGTTTGATCGCACGGCCGAAATTTGGATCGGCGGCGTAAATGTTTATTTCGGAACCACGTCCGAGCCTTCAGGCAATCAGGCTCGTTCCTGGCACATTGAACGCGATCTCACCGACTATTCCACGCTTCTGACAACCGCACAGAACGGCCGCGTCGATCTGGGCAACCTGGTCAACAGCACTTTCACCAGTACGCTATTCGGAACCGCGACGCTGCAGTTTTATCCCCTTGCAAGTCATCAGCAGGCGGCGCGCACTGCTGATCTGGTGTTGCCGCTGGCCTCCGACCCCACAGGTGGAACGGCCTTCCTCGCAACGAGCATTGCCAGCCTGAGCAAGACCTTCACGCTTCCGCGGAATGTTGAACAGGCATTTCTCGACGTGGTGGCGCAGAGCCAGGCAGGCGACGAGTTCTGGTATACCTGCGTGCCCAATGATGTCGCCAATCAGTTGGAAAGCTGTGGCGGGACCTCTTTCCGCGAGAGCGAAGTGACTATCGATGGCGTTCCCGCGGGCGTGGCGCCGGTTTATCCCTGGATCTACACCGGAGGCATTGATCCGCTTCTGTGGCGGCCCATTCCTGGCGTGCAGACGCTGAACTTCCAGCCGTATCGCGTCGATCTCACTCCGTTTGCCGGCGTACTCAGCAACGGCCAACCGCATCAGGTTGCCGTCAACGTATTCAATGCCAACAACGGATTTTCCACCACAGCCACGCTGCTGGTATTTGAAGACCATGGTTCGCAGCAGGTGACGGGCGAGGTCACTCGCAATACCATCGGCACGGCGCAGCCCAACGTAGCTGAGGATCTGACCACTGCGGCCGATGGCAGCATCACCGGCTCGGTTACAGTCACGTCATCCCGCAGCTTCCGCGTTGAAGGATTTGTCCGGACGTCACATGGACGCGTGGAAACCGACGTTCGGCAGAATATCAATTTCTCCAGCGTTCAGAATTTCAACGTGACCAATGCCGAATTTGTGCAGAACATCAAGCAGCGCACCACAATTTCCTCTGAGACCAGCACCAACGGCAGAGATGGCGGAAATCAGTCCCAGCGTTTTGAATGGCCACTGGACTTGGTCTTCACCTTTGCTATAAATCCTGACGGTACAGGCTCGCAGACGACAACCATTCGGCAGCAGTTCCTCAGCGCCGCAACGCAACATGGCCACGGCGATGACTCGTTCAGCATTGTGTCGAACACAGTTACTCCGAGTGACACTCTGTTATTTGACGCGAACTTCAACATCACCGGCAGCACCGGCCAGCTGAACTCGCAGGACTTTTTCTCTGACAGCTCTGCCGACGGCTGCTTTAACCGTAAAATCACCGCATCCGCCGGCCTGCTGACCAGCGTGACTGATGGAGCGCTCTGCCCCAAAGGCAAAAACTAGCCCGCTGAGAAACATTTCAGCTCAACTTAAAAGGCGCGGGACTTTCCGCGCCTTTAATTCTGTGTTGCGCAACAGATTATTTTTCCGCTCAGCGCTCCACCACGCCTTCCAGCATGGTGAAGAACTCCGGGAAAGAGATGCGCGCTGACTCCGCGCCCCGGATCAGAGAATCGCCATTCGCACGAAGCGCCGCCACGGCAAAGGCCATAGCGATGCGATGATCGCCGCCGGAGTCGATCTCGGCTCCGTGCAGTGTTTGGCCGCCGGGCACGCGCAGCCCATCCGGACGCTCTTCGCATTCTGCGCCCATGGCGCGCAGGTTGCGCGCAACCAGCGCAATGCGGTCGGACTCCTTTACGCGCAGCTCACCCGCGTCCCGGATTTCAATTCCCTCTGTGGTGTACGGTGCGATGGCTGCCAGCACCGGAAGTTCGTCAATGAGCGCCACCGATTGTCCGCCTTCAATGGTGATGCCGCCGAGCTTGCCGTGTTCTATCTTGATGGTTCCCACCAGCTCGCCGTGATGCTCCTCCAGGCTAATTACGGAAATACCAGCGCCAAGGAGCTTCAGCACATCCAGAAGCGAAGCCCGTGTGGGATTCAGCAGCAGGTTCTCAATCACCAGGTTGGAACCGGGAAAGAGCGCAGCAGCACAGAGAAAGAATGCCGCGGATGAAATGTCTCCCGGAACGGCAGCTTGAATGGCATGCAGCTTCTGGCCACCACGCAGTGCAATGCGGTTGCGGCTTCTGCTGAGTTCCACTCCAAAAGCGCGCAACGCCTGCTCGGAATGATCGCGTGTGCGGTACGGCTCCTCGACTCGCGTTTTACCCTGGGCAAAGAGTCCCGCGAACAGCACGGCAGACTTCACCTGGGCGCTGGCCACAGGCATTTGGTAATCAATGGCGTGAAGTTTGCCGCCCTGGATGTGTAGCGGCGGACGGTCGCCAGCAGAGGCGCTGATTTCGGCTCCCATCTGCCGCAACGGCGTAATCACGCGCGCCATGGGACGGCGAGAGAGGGATTCGTCGCCATGGAGATCACAGGGAAAATTCTGGCCGGCAAGGATTCCGGAAAGCATGCGCATGGTGGAACCGGAGTTGCCGCAGTCGAGGCTGGCGTCGGGCTTTTGCAGCGCTTCCCTTCCGTCGATCTCAACGTTGGCGCCGTCGCGGCGTACCGTGCATCCGAGTTGCTGCATGCAGCTCAACGTGCTGGCGCAATCGGCGCCGGTGGAAAAGTTGCCGAGGCGCGTTGTGCCCTGAGCAATTGCGCCGAGCATGGCATAACGATGTGAAATGGATTTATCACCCGGGAGCCGAATGGAGCCAAGAATATTTTTTGCCGGGTGAATGTGCACACTGGAGGAAGACGAGCTCAGATCGTTCATGTTTGCGAGTTGCCTGTGATCATGAAAATTAAGTTTCAGCAGTGACTCTGGCCGGGGACACCTTCCGCACTTAATCCACATCTTACTTCCAGCAGCAAGAGGTAACACGGTACGGTCCCTGTCAGCCTGTTCCTGGAACACCCTCTTCTCATCTTCAAGATTAGCAGGTGTAACCATGGCTCGTCTGGCTTCGCGTCTGGCAGTCGCTTTCACGCTGTTCACTTCGCTTTGTTTTGCCCAGTTCATGTGCAATCCCATGGAACGGGCCCGCGATAACACCTTGTCTCCTGGCTTCAGGCATGGGACGGCAACTCTCGATGGCACCGTAGTAAACGCCCTCACTAACCAACCACTCCAGGACGCCAAAGTGGAATTGCGAGACGCCGGTAACGGCACCGTCATAACCTCTTCATTTACCAATAGCGCAGGCGCATTTGATTTCGGCTCTGTTCCACAGGGCGCTTACCGCGTAGTAGCCACGCGTGGGATCTCCCAGGTAGAGGAAAGGGTTGACGTCAGCAACTTCAAAAACAGCATCAACCTGCGCATGCCGGTTTCAAATCAGCCGGAGGCGGGCAATACAGGAAATACCGTCTCAGTTGCGCAGTACAGGATTCCCCAGAAGGCCCGTGAAGAGTTCCAGAAGGCCCAGGAGGCCAGCGCGAAAATGAATTTTGATGGCGCCCGCAAACATGTGGCGCGCGCGCTGGAACTCTATCCTGACTATGCTGATGCTCTCACGCTTCGGGCGGTGTTGAACCTCTCATCTGATACTCCCGCAGCGTTGACCGACCTGCAGAAAGCCATCCAGTGCGACGGCAACTATGCGCTGGCGTACACGGTTCTGGGCTCAGCGCTGAACATGCAGCAGAAGTTTGATGAGGCCATGCAGACGCTGCAACGCGGACAATCTCTGGCGCCCGATTCATGGCAGACCTACTTTGAGATGGC
>DASUBD010000253.1:0-3748 GCA_035763445.1 Candidatus Angelobacter sp. | reverse complement strand
TCTCAGCATCGGCGCAGATAAAGGCCTCAAGGTTGGAGATTACCTGCGCGCCACACGAACTTACTCTTACAGCTACCATGATCCGGATGCGGGCATGTCACTCAAGGCGAGCGCCGTGGAGGACACGCAGGACCATCCGTACAAGCTCCCCATGGGCGATCTTTCCAGCCTGCCACGCCGCACGCTGGGTGACATGGTGGTGCTGAATGTTCACAAGAAGAGCGCCACGGCAATGGTTCTCACCGCACTGGAAGATATTCGCGTGGGCGATGGCGTGGAACTCATGGATGTAGCAGACGCTCCTGAAGTTCAGCCTGTGCTGCCTGCATCAGTGATTTCGCCGCAACCTGCCGCCGCTACCGATACAGCAGCCATGAATCCGCCCAAGATTTCCTGCACAGCTTCGCCAGCAACAGTACGGGTGGGCGAGACGGCTGGAATCAACTGTGAAGCCACCAGTCCTGACAACAGGCCGCTCTCGATTGCGTTTGTCTCGAACGGGGGCAAGCTTTCAGCCAATCGTAATCAGGCGACCCTGGATACTGCGGACGCTGGCGCAGGACCAATCTCTGTGCGCGCCACAGCTTTTGACGATAGGCAGCTCAGCGCCACGGCAGTGACCACGGTCAACGTTGAAGCGGCAACGCCGCCGGCGCCTACTGCCCAGCAGCTTACGGAACTGGATTTCAAACCCAACAGCGCCTATGTAGACAACCGCTCCAAGGCAATTCTTGACGATGTTGCGCTGAAAATGCAGCAGGATCCAACGAGCACTGTGGTTCTTTCCGGCAGCACAGAAGATCCCGAGCCAACGCGCTTGGCGACGCAACGCGCTGAAAACGCCAAGACGTATCTGACAAAGTCAAAGGGCATTGATGGCCAGCGGATCCAGACCAAGACCGGCACGGCCAGCGGACGGAAAGTGGACATCACAGCTCTACCCGCAGGCGCGACAGCCCCTTCGCAAGAGCCGCCGAAGCAGGAACCGCCAAAGCAGGAATAAAGGCGAGAAAAAGAGCAAAACCCATTGGCAAATCCTGGCTGTCAACAAAGCCAGGATTTTTTTATGGTTTGGGTGCGTTACAGTGGTTTCATGCGATCTGGCGCGCACTCCAGAATTGCGTTCGGGATATTTCTTTGCTTCGGTGCGGGCATGGCAATGCTGGCTGCCACCCTCTTACTCTTGCCGGGCACGTTCCTGGACAAGCTCTGGGTACTGAACCCCACTGCGCAACGGCAACTTACCGCCGTGGGAAACCGGGCAGGCCTTCTGTTTGTACTCCTTAGCTTCATTCTGGCGGTAGCAGCAATTGGATGGTTCAAGAGCCGTCCGTGGGGATGGCGGCTGGCGGTGATCATTCTGATTGTTCATTTGGCCGGCGATGTGGGAAACATCCTGCTGGGACGTCTTATGCAAGGAGTGCTGGGTGTAATCGTTGCTGGCGTGCTCCTGATTTATCTGCTTCGGCCGACAACTAGAGCTCAGTTCGTCTCAATGGGTTGAACATGTCCGCCGCTTCCAAGTCGTCCGCCACGTTTCATCGTCTTAAGACATTCGTATCTTCAACAAACTTGATCATTCAATATGAATTCCGCATCAGGTTTTGTACTTAAATCATCTTAGTTCGGAGCTGCTGGTTGGCTCTGGCCGCGAATCCCATCGCAAGAAAACGGTCGCGGCCCTTGAACAGAGAGAGACCATCCATGAAGCATGTCACGCTTGTTCAGACTTGGTTTAAGATCGCCCGGTATTTCCTGCAGGATTTGATAGTAATCATTGCAATCATTGCTGCGCAGGTAAACACGGCCGTAGCACAGCAGACGGTGCTGCCCGCAGGGGACCAGCCGCCGCTTCAAAAGCAAAACTCACCGTCGGCGCCCACCGCTCCAGCTCAGTCCCAGCAGAGCGCACCAATCCAGGCGAGTGCCATGATAATGATTCCCGCGGGAACTAAGCTGCCGCTGGGGCTGGTGAGGCCAATATCGGTGACGAAATCCAAGCCGGGCGACAGTGTTTACCTGCAGATCACCTTCCCAATCACAGCCGGTACGCAAATGCTGGTTCCACCGGGCACGTATCTCCAGGGAGTGATCGGAAAAATCTTAAAGCGCGAGCGCACCCGAGCTTTGCTGTCATTTCAACTCAGTTCGGCCAGCCTGATTTTTTCCACCGGTTACACGGTAACTTTCGCGGGGGCCGTTGACACGCTGCCAACAACTGCGGAGCAGAGGACTCCTGATCTGCCAAACACAAAGAGTGGACCTCCCATGGCGATGTCGGCAGCGGGTACCACTACGCCGCCCACGCTTCCGATGCCGTCGCTGGGCAATGGACCACGGAACGCAAGTATTGCCCTGGGGGTGATTGCGGCAGCGTTCACCACCGTCATGATTATTGCCGTGCACCATCATGACATCCAGATGGAAGCCGGTACGCCCCTCGAGATCGTGCTGCCTGTACCGCTGGAATTAGATCGCCAGCAAGTCATGGCCGCGGTACAGCAATACTCAGTGCAGGCCAGTAGTACTCCTCCGGCTATTGTGCAGCCTTCGAAGAAACCGAAGATGTGCTATGACCTGGGGACGCCCGGGACCCCTGATACTGTGATCCCGGGGACTCCAGGCACGCCGGACACGGTGATTCCAGGCGTGAATGGCGCACCGGATACGGTGATTCCAGGCATTCCAGCCACACCGGATAGCGTGATACCTGGCACGCCGGGAACTCCTGGCAGGGAATATCCTTGCAACTAAACGGGCAGAGATTGCGTTAGCTTGCCGGTCAAGGAACATTCAGCTCTTTGTAACGGAAGCAGTCTGTCAAGTGATCATTGACCATGCCCACAGCCTGCATGAACGCATAACAGATGGTGGGCCCGACGAAGTTGAAGCCGCGCTTTTTCAGGTCCTTGCTCATGATTTGTGATTCTGTGGTTTCTGCGGGGACGTTTTTGCTTGAACGCCAGGCATTGAGTTTGGGGCGGCCCCCGATGAACTGCCAGACGTAGCAATCAAACGTGCCGAACTCTTTTTGCACCGCAAGAAAAGCCTGTGCGTTGGCAACCGCTGACTGGATCTTGAGCCGGTTGCGCACGATCCCATCGTTCTTCAGCAGTCGCGCGATGTCCCGCGTGTTGAAGCGAGCCACCACAGCGGGATCAAATCCGGCGAAGGCAACACGGTAGGCATCCCGTTTGGCCAGAATGGTAGACCAACTCAGGCCGGCCTGCGCTCCTTCCAGAATCAGAAACTCAAAGAGCACGCGATCATCATGCTGTGGAACACCCCACTCACGGTCGTGATAATCAATCATCTGCTCGGTGGTGGCCCAGGAGCAGCGGGCGATTGCGGCGGGCTTGGTGGCGGGAGGCATCAGAAAAATCTACCACGGAGGCACGGAGACGGAGAAAGTGAAAGGATTGGCGCGAATGAACGCGAATTGACGGAATTGCCAGAATCGCCGAAATGGCCAGAGAATCCAAAACTAAAAGCAAGAGCTTAACCTCGATGAAAGCGGATGGCGGATATGGAGAGAGGCCACGATCCCTATCTCTCGTGGCCTCTTTTACGGAGCCTGGAGGTCAGGCAAGGCTGTGGAACCGGAGGGTCATTGCGTGCGCGGTGTCACTCTCGCGCGAACATCGGGTTCCACGTGAGCGCTTACTCCTCCAGGGTGGAAAGATCGCCGACTTCGCGGCCCAGTTCCTGCGCCTTTAACAGGCGCCGTATGATCTTTCCGCTCCGGGTC
>DASUBD010000252.1:0-5552 GCA_035763445.1 Candidatus Angelobacter sp. | reverse complement strand
AAGCCGAGCAGGCAGGTGCTGACAACCTGCTCTCCGCGCTCCGGTGCAATGATCTTGCCGCCGAACCTTGTAATGGTGTTTGGCATTACGAAAGGCGCGTCAGTAAAGCTGAAGTGACCGGTTCCTTTCACAGAAAGAATTTCAACCGGAGTCTTGCCACTTTTCTCTTCAAAATCCATCCATGTCTTCCGTGCTTCTTCCCCGGCCTTGTCCATCTGCTCGCGTGTTCTTCCGCGTTTTTTGAGGTCTTCATCGCTGTAGATAGGCTTGCTTCGCAGGATAAGCGCCGGGACAACTGCTCCTTTCAGCGATTCGCCAAAGGGCGCTCCATCCATATCCACTGACGCCCGGATGTTTTTGTCCATTCGCGCAGCGCCAATCGCTGCCGCTCCGCCAATGGAGTGGCCCATGGCTCCGACGCGATCAAAACGGATGTGGTGTGTCCATGCCGGATCAGATTTCAAAGCATTGATCCCTGCCAGCGCTACCCGCGCCATGTCATTCTCCATGGCGCCGTAATCGTCCTGCTTGTAGCTGCGCTCTGGAGCTTTCAGCGAAAAGTAGTCTTCCACCGCCACCACATACCCGTGGCTGGCAAGTTCTTCAGCCAAAGCCGTGTAATGGAACGCGAAAACGCCCGCGCCGGGAAGAAACATGATCAGCGGGAATGGCCTGGCCAGCGCCGATGCATTTTCACTCGCTTGCGTCTTGATGTGCGCCCAGCCCTCGATGGTTTCTCCGGATTGATCGTAATAGCCGGTCTTCGCGATTTCTTTTGCAACGGGCTCTTCGATGTACGGCGCTGGAGTTCCCGATTGACGCGCCGGATAAAACAACAGGAACATCTCTTTTCCCGCCGCAAACCACGTTCTGCCAATGGCAAATTGGCCCGTGGGACGAGGCAAAGCGGGATTCTCCTGGGCGCTTAGGCTTGCTGCCAGACTGAGGATCAGGACCAGAGCTTTGAGCATGGATAGATAGACGGACGACTCATAGCGGTGTCACTAATGGGTTAGCCGCAAATGCCTTTCAACCCGCAATGAAGGCTGCTCAATGACTATCCCGCATTGCACTTGCATCACCCTCGCCTCTGGTTTGCAGCCAATTCTTTGCATGCTCCGTATGTCTCCTGAAAATGCAGCCGGGAGCCACGAAGGTCTGTCATGCGCGAGAACGCGAGCGCCGAAGGCGCGAAACAGTCTAGCCCACCCTGAAGCCGAGCGAGCGCAAGCGAGGCGACGGCGGGAAGGGTGGGTAGGGATTGAAAAAAGAAAAAGCCCCCGTAGGGGGCGACACAGGCAATGTGTTGGTCAAACAGCTCCCTTTTGGCGGCGCGGGTCTCGACCAGGCGCAGCGGCAGCAAAACAAACTTTCACAGGGTGATTTGTGGGGCCTTGATTCCGTACGCCTCTGTGGAACATGGGCTTTCACCTTACAATCGCACTGCTCTTCTACTCTGCCCTCAGCGCTTCCGTCGGCTCAATGCGCGTTGCACTGAGCGCCGGAACATAACTTCCCGCCACCGCAATCATGATCAACACTGCGATGGCCGCGCCAAAAATCACAGGGTCCAGCGCTGACACACCATACAGAAAACTGCTTAACATTCGGCTGAGCGCCAGGCTCGCGGCAACTCCTGCCATGATGCCCACGCCTGCCACCAGCAGCGCCCGTCGCAGCACCAGAACTACAATGTTCGTGCCAATAGCGCCCAGAGCCATACGAATTCCAATCTCTCTCCGGCGCTGCTCCACCAGTTGCGTCATCACGCCGTATACGCCAATGCCCGCCAGTATCAGCGTGAACACGGCAAAGCCTGACAGCAGTCGCGCCCGCAGCCGGGGCTGCGCGCGCAGCTCACGCACAATGGCTCCCGTGCTCCGCACCGAACCTACCGGCAGGTTTGCGTCAACCTTGTGTACCGCTGCCGCGATCATCGGTTCGCCTGTTCCGCTCCGCTCCTGAATGTAGAAATACATTGTCTCCGCATCAAAACGTGTTTTTCTCGGCTCCTGGTTGATCTGGAACATGGATGTGTAAACTGCCGGATAGCGGTCCCACAGCACCTGGTTGTAACGCAGCGACCGGGTTGCTCCCACCACGCCAACAATCGTCGCCCAGGGTTCACTCGGCTCTTTTTCTCCCGCGTAATGGAGCCTTATATGTCGCCCAATTGGATCGGTTCCGGCAAACGCTTTGCGCGCCAGCTCTTCATTGATGACGGCTACTGCTGGTTTGTCCGCCTGATCATCGTCGGTGAACGTCCGGCCGCGCAGTAAGGAGATTCCGAGAGCCTCAAAATAACCCGGTCCGGCATTGAGGAATGCCGCCGACGGCATCTGATTGAGCGCCGTTACCCTGCTGCCTTCGATCTCTACAGGATTCAATCCATTGATCTCAAACGGCCACGCCAGTGCCACACCCACTTTTCCGACCTGGGCTTGCGCTTCCAGATTCCCCATAACCTGCCGGCTGAGACGCGCCTGCTCAGCCGTGGTTGGATAAACGCGATAGGGAACAGAAACATCTGCCACCAGAACATTGTTAGTGTTGAATCCCGGCGCTTCCGAATTGATCTTTGCAAAGGTCGTGATCAGCAAGCCGGCCGCAGCCAAAAGCACCACTGAGAGCGCAAACTCAATTCCCACAAAAGTCATGCGTGAGCGCAGATACGCGCGTCCCACCGTGCCTGTCCGGGTGCGCAGCGCATCGCTCGCTGTGGTTCGCAAGGCGCGGAATGCCGGCAGCGATCCGAATAGCAGGGAAGTGGCGCAAACAAGCAATGCCGTTGCCGCTACCGTTTTTCCATCAATCCCGATTCCTCCCGGCGGAAGTACGCCAAACGGATTCTGCGTCACAAAAATTCTCACCAGCGCTGCCGCTAGTCCCAGACCGATCACACCGGCAAGAACAAACAGGGCCAGGACTTCCAAAGTGATCTGCTGCAGCAACCGCGCCGGGCTGCATCCCAGTGAGACGCGGACAGCGAACTCTGCTGCACGATGCGAATTTCGGCCCACGATCAGGCTTCCCGCGTTAACGCACGCAATCAGCAGCAGCACGCCCACAGCGGCAAGCAGGAACAGCAGTGAGCCACGGATGGTGCGCGTGTTGTCCTGCTGCAGGCCGGAGACCAGGATGCCGGTTCCGGGTGGATATCCCTTGAACCTGCGCTGGAGGTCCTGCTCCATCGCGCCGAGATCAGCTTCAGCTTGCGCCGCAGTCACGCCGGGCTTTAATCGTCCGATCAGCGCAACCGGAGCGGGCGAGGAGGGGCTGTGCCCCGGATCATTGGCTTCAATCAGCGTCCACACCGCGGTTTCAAACGGACGATCAAGCACGCGCAGCGAAAATCCCTGCGGCAAAACTCCGAGCACGCGGTAGCTCTTCCCGTTGAGCGTTATGCTCCGGCCGACCACATTTCCAGAGCCGCCGAAATGGGCCATCCACAATGAGTGCGAGATCACACACGCCGGGCCGCCGTCGACATCCTCTCGCAAAAACAGCCGCCCATTCGACGCCGTTGCTCCCACAGTCGAAAACAGGTTCCACGTAGCTACGGCGCCATGAAGTTGTTCCGCTTCACCCGCGCCCGTAAGCGCGTAGTCCTGCTCAAAAGTGGCCGCCAATGACTGAAAGCTCCGGTTCCCCGCTTGCCATACCAGGTAGTCGTGATAAAGGTTGAAGTAGGCCGGCTCGCGTGGCGCGCTGGCGCTGGTCCGCCAGACGCTCACCAGTTGCTGTGGATCTTTGAGAGGAAGCGGGCGCAAAAGCCACGCGTTGACCAGGCTGAACATCGCCACCGTCGCGCCGATTCCCAGTGTGAGCGTAACCAGCAGCGTGATGCTGGTGGCCGGCGAGCGCCGCAATTGCCGCAGCCCGAATTGAACGTCTTTGGCGGCAACGAAAAGCTTCTTGGAAAGACCGGGGGAAGTCATCTGCGCACCAAACTCCAGGCGCACATTTTATATCGGCTTTATGACGGTGTTATATCGGCTAGGGATCAATCTGGACTGCGCCAATGGCCTTGCCCACAATGTCAATGGGAGTGATGGTAGTGGAGACGGCATCAGTATTCAGATCGAAGAAGTCCAGTTCGCCACCTTGCACAACGTAAACAACGCTTCTGTTTGAGATGGGTTGGATCGCAGTAACATCAAAATTCTGGCGGAAAGCAGACTCACTTGGGACCGTAACGGTTGGTGCAGCAGGGTTGGTAATGTTTGCAATGCTAAGGCAGCCGGTGACTGTATTGTTTGCCTGCACCGGGCCAACCGTGCAGTTCTGCGATGCAATATAGAGCCGGCTATTGCTGGTGAGCACCATGAACGTATGCAGGCCGTCAGTGATCGGCACTGGCGAGCTTGCCGGGGTGAACGAAGACGCATTTACTACCTGAAGAATGCCGGTTCCCGGCGAGACAGCCGCAGTGGGTGAAGTAGTCCCGGCAATAAAGAGATTGCCGTTGGCGAGCAGGCCGGCGGTCGCGGCCGGGACAGCTAGTCGCGCGCCTTGCACTGGGGCAGCGGCATTGGTGAAGTCCACGTTTAACACGCTGGGAGCTGTGGGATTGGCCGCAGCCGTACCGTCATTGCCGCCGCAACCCGAGCCGCAATTCAGGATGAACGCCTGCGTCTCACTGGTATTGAACACGGCAGAAAAAGGCTGGTCGCCAGGCGAAAGAATGATGGGCGTAGCCTGGTGCGTGGTGACTGCGTTGGTGGTATCAATCACGAAAAACGCATTTGCAAGTGCGGTCGGATTATTCGAAGGCCCCGGCAATCCCTGCGGATTGTCGCTGAAGGCCAGCAGTCGCGTACCGTTCGGGCTCAGCACCAGCCGGTGAACGCTTGGCACCGGAACGCTGGTGGTGACAATTCCTGTGGCTGTATCAATGGCCTGAACGAACCCATTGTTGCGTTCTGCCACCCAAACGGTTTTTCCATCCTGCGTGATCACAATGTCACTCGGAATGTCCGCGACCAGCGGCGCAAAGGCGAGTGCTTCCTTAGTGTTGTCAAAGATGCTTACCTGGGCCACGCTGGAATCAAGGATCGCAGTCTGCCCTCCGCCGGTAACCATCTTGGTAGGTGCGCTGGTAGCAATCGTTTTGAGGGCCCGCACATCCTTCTCAGCGTCAATAATGGTGATCACGCCACCCTGCTGGTTTGAGACCAGAACGCGCTTCTTGAGGCCGGTGGGTGGCGGCGTGTTCGGGTTGCTTGGAGAAGAGCTGCACCCTGCCACCAGAACGGCCAGGCCCAGAATCAGGATTGACAGGACAGACTTCTCTCGACGCATTCTCTATTGCCCTAAGCCTCTTTGGATGAAATGGCGATTATAACAGAGCAAGTTTCGCCATCCTCGAGCGCACCTCTCCGTGGCTAAGAACGCGGTAGGTGCGGAAGCTTGCAGGAATTCTTGTGTGTTCTGTCATCGGCCCCAAACGCGCAATCTGCTTTGCCATCATGTCCCGCTGCGTTATTCTGAATGGATAATCACATGGCGCTAGACCTTCTATCACGACTCAAAAAAGGGCCCGTCCTCTGCGA
>DASUBD010000251.1:0-12286 GCA_035763445.1 Candidatus Angelobacter sp. | reverse complement strand
CCATGTGCGCGTAACACCTGCGCGATGTCCAGATTTTGTTCGAAGCCGGGGAATCCATGAAGAATAATTGCAGTCGGATGCTCTTGTGCCCCTGCAGCAAGATAAAAAATTCCCAGCAGCATGCTGCCGTGGCTGGGAACGATCATCTGCACTGTGGATGCCGGCACATCCGCCAGTGGCTTGCGAGTATTGTTTTGCGCGGCTGCTGCCACGCCAAGGACCACCACAAGAGCAAAAACACGCAGAAATTTCATCGAAGCAGTATATACGCCGACAATGTGAAGGTCTGGAATTGAGGCTGCACTCAGCCGCGGATCAATCGCGTTAAATTTTGCTTGAATGTGCGGCGGGCAAACAGTTGCAGGGGGCTTCCCGCGAAAGCGCGGGCAATTGCAAACACATTCGCTGGCCGGAAATGGCTGTTGTTCACCACCGCATAAGCTGGCTCCGAGTAGTGAGGGCGAAACTTGTATTTGTAATGCTCAAGACCTTTGAAGTTGTAAAGGGGATTTGCCGTGGCCCTCATGAACCTGAACAGTCCCTGCAGCCAGAGTGGTCCCGGCTCACCCGGCGCCCGCGCGGCTCCTGAAAGCGGGGCCAGCCCCATGGTAACCTCGCGAAAGTTTTCCCTGGCAAATGTGGACATGGCTGTGTGCACCAGTAGTTCGCTGGTGCCGAGTGGAGCACGTGCAGCATGCGCCCACTGCTCAAAGAGCCATCCTCTCCGGTTCGGCATTGGCGAACAGAGAAGATAGGCAATGATGCGCTGCTTCTGAATTGCCACGAATAGACGACGATCAGCCAGTTGTCCAAAAATCTCCGGCTCGATAAGAAAATGCAATGGCGGAAGATGTTTGCGGTTGAGCCACTCCTGCCTGATCTCACGCAACTCCTGCGATTCAGCTGCTGCAGTTGCCGGCATCTCCGAAGCCTGTATGTCCTTGTGGCGTGCGCGGGAAATCTGATACCGAAGAGAAGCATTACTTCTTAATATCGCGTCCCAACCCATCGGGTTCCAGTAGGGCAGGGCGCCGATGGCCGCAATCGAGTGGCCGCGGGAGTTTCTAACAACCTTGGCAAAGCGCGGGCCTGCGTGGAAATAACATACAGCTTCCTTCTCTCGGGCTGCCTCACGCTCAAAACGATCAACCACCGCATTGATCCTTTCCGGACTGCAGACAGGCGCGCCGGCCACGACGCGTATTCGATTGCACGTGATATATCCGATGAGCGCATCACCTTCGCGGCTGAACCAATGCTGGATCCCCGGATTCAGAATCTGATATGCGATTGGATTCAAACTGTGCGCAAATACAAGCTGGCGGGCAAGTTGCGCATCTCGCTCCGGGGGCAGGATCATTTCACAATATCCATCAATGGTTTATATCGTAGCCCGAAGCACACTGTTCTGTGAATGAAAGACAGTTCTTCCTCCGCCATACTGCTGTTGGAATGCAACCACCCGTACCACTTCTTCCAGGCTTCGAAGCACCGTTTGCGCTTTGTTTGAGTTTGCTTCAGCATGTCCTGAGGGCTTATCTTTGCAAATTCATGGCAAGCGAACCTTCAGTCCCTCCAGCCAGTGCTCCCGGACGTCCCGGCATTCCTCCATCGTGGTCCAGTAGTTCAAAGGATGGTGTCGGCACAGCCTATGCCACATCCAGCCGCGTCTGGTTCACGCTGGCACAAGGCATCGTGACCGAGATTTATTACCCAACAATTGATCGGCCGCAGATTCGTGATGCGCAGTTTCTGATTACGGATGGAGCCACATTCTTTCACGAGGAGAGGCGTGACCTAGCGGGCGAAGTTGTGCGCATTGAAGCCGAATCCCTTGGCTATCACGTGATCAGCGACGACTCCAAAGGGCGGTACCGTCTGGTGAAAGAAATCATCTCTGACCCGCACTCGGCTTGTGTGCTGATCCGTGCCAGGCTCATCCCTGCGGATGGCTGGCAAGGAAAGCTGCGACTCTTTTTTCTGCTGGCTCCGCACCTGGAAGTGGGTGGCTGGAATAACTCGGCCATGAAAATGGAACTGTCAGGCCGCACCATCCTTGCCGCCTGGAAAAACAGTACGTATCTTGCGCTGGATTCGAGCAGCGGCTTCGCGCGCTCGTCATGCGGCTTTGTGGGATACAGTGACGGCTGGCAGGACCTGAACGGCAATTACAAGCTTGATTGGGAATACGATCGTGCGGAGAACGGCAATGTGGCTGTAACCGGGGAGATTGATCTCTCGCTCGGAAATGAGTTCACGATTGCCATCGCTTTTGGTGACAGCCTTCATGCTGCCACAGCCGTGCTCAAGCAATCACTGGCTGTGCCGTTTGAGCAACACAAAAACAAGTTCATCGATCAGTGGCGCCGTGCTTGTGACAATTTTGAAAAGCTCGAGGGCGTCAGCGGCGACGGCGGCCAGCTTTATCGCACCAGCAGGATCGTTCTCCTTTCTCACGAAGATAAAACTTTTGCCGGAGCGCTCATTGCTTCAGCCACGATCCCGTGGGGAGACAGCATGGGAGACGAAGACCTTGGCGGTTATCACCTGGTCTGGGTGCGGGACATGGTGAATAGCGCCACCGGCCTGCTTGCTTCAGGAGACAAAGTCACTCCGTTGCGAGCGCTGGTCTACCTTGCCTGCTCGCAACAATCAGACGGAGGTTTCCCGCAGAACTTCTGGATTGATGGAACGCCATATTGGAAGGGCATTCAACTGGACGAAGTCGCTTTCCCCATCATGCTGGCGTGGCGGCTCTGGAAGGCCGGAGCACTTGAACAGTTCGAGTTCGATCCTTATCCCATGGTGCGCGCTGCCGTGCGTTACCTGATTCAACACGGCCCCCTGACACAACAGGAGAGATGGGAGGAGTGTAGTGGCTATTCACCTTCAACACTTGCTGCATCCATTGCAGCACTCATCTGCGCCGCTGATTTTGCCCGTTCGCGGGGTGAAGATTCCATGGCGCAGTTCATCCAGGAACATGCCGATTTCGTGGAGTCTCACATTGAACGCTGGACGGTTACCACGCAGGGCAGCCTTGTCCCTGGAATTTCCAGGCATTACATACGAATCTTGCCGCTTGATATCAACAATCATTGTCCAGTAGAAGATCCGAACACCGGTTCAATCATTCTGGCGAATCGGCCGCCTGGAGAGCAGTACCAGTTTCCCGCCAAAGACATCGTTGACGCCGGATTCCTGGAACTCGTTCGTTACGGCATTCGCCCGGCAGGATCGGCGTTAATGGAAGATTCACTGCGCGTAATTGATGCCGAGCTCAAGGTGAATACTCCCTTCGGCCCCGCATGGCGCCGCTACAACAACGATGGGTACGGTCCGCACGCAGATGGAAAAGCCTATCAGGGCTGGGGAATAGGACGTGCGTGGCCGCTGCTCACCGGGGAGCGTGCCCATTACGAACTTGCCGCGGGCAGAGACATTCGTCCGCTGCTCGCCGCACTGGAAAATTTTGCCACTCGTTCCGGCATGCTGCCGGAACAGGTGTGGGACCAGCGCGATCTTCCTGAAGCCGGAATGTACCTTGGCAAACCGGCGGGATCAGCCATGCCGTTGATGTGGGCGCACGCTGAATACATCAAGCTGCTGCGCTCCCTGCGCGATGGTGAAATTTTTGACCGCATTCCTCTGGTGGCTGACCGTTATTTGAACCAGCGTGGACGGAAAGACCTTGAAATCTGGAAGATTACGCGGCAGGTGCGTAGTATTGCCGCCGGCTCCACGTTGCGGATTGTGCTTGCAGGCGCATTTCGCGTACGTTGGTCCGGAGCCGACGGCCAGTTCCTCGAGACTGAATCAACGCCCAGCGGCATGGGGCTGGGCTATCTCGATCTGAAAACGGAGTCCGGGCAAACCGCGCCGTTGCGTTTCACCTTCACAGGCCCTGACTCACCGGCCCCGCAGGATACGGTCTTTGAAGTACAACTTACTGCGGTATACCCGCCGCAATGAGCCACGAGGGCGAGACCGGGACCGGGAACGGCGATCCCTTCACCTTTGTCAGCGTTCCCGAATTCGCAATGGTAAATCCGGCAATATCGTTTGTGCCCTGGTCCGCCACGTACACGAAGCTGCCAGTGGCCAGCACAAACCCGGGGACATTGCCTCCGGTCAAAAAGGGAGAGCCGCTCACCTGAGTCAAGGCGCCGGAGTTGTTAATCGAGTATCCGGAAACAGTGTTGTCGCCTGAGTTCGAAGCGTAGAGGAAAGATCCCTGCGGAGTGATGGAAAGCGCCGAAGTGCCGAGTCCAGCGGCAAAGGGCGAGCCCGCAATGGGCGTAATTGCTCCATTGCCTCCAATGGCAAATCCCATCACAGTGTTCGTCGCCGGGTCAGCCGCGTACAAAAACGATCCGCCCGGATGTACCGCCAGGAATGAAGGGCTTGTGCCCGCGGTACCCACTGCAAACGGAGATCCCGGAACGGGGGTTAAGCTGCCATCGGATGCAATGGCGAAACCCGCGATTGTTCCCTGCGTTGGATTGGCAGTGTAGAGAAAGCCGCCATTGGGTGAAATTGCAATGGATTGCGGGTTGGTCGGCGACGTGGCCGTTGGATCAGGGTTTACTCTAAACGGCGACCCGCTAACCAGGCCGAGATTCCCATTGGTCGGGTCGATGAGATACGCGGAGATGTCGCCAGAATCGCGGTTGGCTGCATAAAGGCGTGGCGCATTTGGCGCCATTACCATTGCGATGGGGGTAGTGCCGGCGTTGAATATGTTCGGCGGCGTCACGGGTGGAAGCGCGCTGTTGGTTGGCGGCACCACGAGATCGCCGTTTCCGGTGTTGATGTCAAGTAGAGTAATGTTGGCTCCGGCAGAGTTGGCGATGTAAAAAAAGTCGCCCGGAGGATGGACGGCCAGCGCGGCAGGACGGGAGCCAGTGGTGAAATTTGGAGTACCGAGCGCAGTCAGTGAGCCATCACCGTGCATACGAAAGCCAAATACTTCATTAGTACCCGGACCGGTGACGTAAAAGAAGTTCTTCTCTCCCTTGATACAACCGGTCAATCCCATCAAAGCCACACATAAGGCCGCAAAAATCCTTGCCTTCATTAAGTTCTCCTCGCCATTCGCGGGTAAAAAAGATTGTGGACAGGATACATGAAACCGCGGTCTGGATGATAACCGCGAGCCCTTGTCCGCCCAATGGAGAACGCTGAAACGATCAGGAATTTGCGTGCGCAACGTTCACGCTGTTGTTTCAAGCGCGGAAATTTGGAGCTGATTTGCTACCTTGCGTGGTCTGGGCTGCTTAAAGCCACGGCCTTACGGTATTGCGGGACAAGAATGGCTTGCTCAATCGTCGGCTCATTGAAGCTTGCGAGTTTTGAGGCAATCCGTTGGGCATCGCTGGCGGAGCCGGTCTTCTGATATGCCTGCATCAGGTGCACCAGGGAAAACAGGTCGCGATCATTTTCGTCAAGGTGGCTGAGCGCATCAGGGTAGTTGCCGCGCGCTACAGCGAGGGCGCCGGCAGCAGCTTCGTAGTAGAGGCGCACAGTTTCATCCACGGAACCGGCGGAGAGCTCTTGCAGCTTTTTCACGTTTTCGGCAGCCAGATCCGTGCGACCATCCTGGACCGCGCGTTCCACCCGCGAGCGCAGAATGGAAGCAAGTTCCTGGCGGGCAAGAGATTTGGGAATCCTGTGTTTCTCGCGTAGCGCGGCTTCGGCCAGCTTGAGGTCACGGGTGGCAGCAGAAGCATCCCTGCTGTACAGCGCCATGCTTCGCCACGCTTCGGCTTCCACCAGTCCGATGTTGTTCTGATGGGCAGACGCCGCTACAGCACGGAATGCGGCATCAGCCGCCGCGAAATTTCCTTCGCGCACATAGGTCATGGCAGAGAGCAAAGACCACTGTGCGGCCTCCACCTTGTCGCTCATGTTTGCCATGGCCGCGGAGTATTGTTGCCGTGCTTCTTTCTCGCGTCCCATCACTGCCAGGGTATCGGCCATGCCGCGCTCTGATTCAATGAACGCCGGATCCAGCTTGAGAGCGGTACGGTATTCCCCCAGCGCCTCGTCATAGCGGCCGGCCATCATCAGGATTTCGCCATAACTGTCGTGCGGATTGGCCTGGCCCGGAAGCAGGTCAGCATAATGCTGCATGGCATCTGCGGCCTTATCGAAGTCGCCCGTTCGGGCATAGCAATAAGCCAGACTGTTCCAGGCGTCGCCAAACTTCGGATCCAGTTGCAGCGCCTGCTGGTAAAGCCCGATGGAGCGCGACCATTGCCTTTGCCCATCCAGCCACATGCCGCCCAACCAGACCACCATTTTGTGATTGCCGTATTTTTCCAGTGCCTCATTCATTGCCTGGATGGCCGGCACCCAGCGGCCCTGGCTGGAATTGCTCAACCAATCAATGACCAGTTGTTCTTCATGGCTGGCAAAGCGGCGCGATGCCAGTGCTTTCTCCCGCTCAGAAACGCGTTCCGCGGGATCACGGGAAAAATTCGAGAGCAGAATGTGGACCAGCGCAAAATCAGGATCGGCTTTTTCGGCTTTGCGCCAAAGCGCAAAGCCTTCACGCAGGTGAAGCGTCTGGCATTCGGCCAGGCCTTCCTCGAAATAAGCGCGCGCCTGTGGCGACTTTGTGGAGACCGTAATTCCAGCATCGGCAGCGGTGGTATTTACTCCGTTGGTGGATGCCGCAGCCGTGAGCGCGAAAGCAAATGTAATGAAAGTAAATGTAATGAACTGGAGAAGCAGGCAAAAGAGAAGGCCTGAAAGATTGCCCTTAACGCGCGAATTCAAAATATGCTCCTGGCTAATTGCCTCTTAGGAAGTACCCTTGCTCCAGTGGCAGCTTTCCATCCACTCTGAGCACATTCACCCTGCTGTTGATCGAATAAACATCCACCAGCCCTACAGCGCCGGGAATGGATTCAACAGACTTGAGCAGTTCCTCTTCTGAGCCAACCATGAGCACCGTCTGGTGATGAGCGGTTAACAGCGCCTTTAGATCTTCCGCCTTCATGTGATACAGCTTCTCAATGGCTGTTCTCATTTCCGGCGTGGAAGGATCACGCAGCACCAGCACAACGGTTTTACCGTCAGGCCATTTGACCTTGTCGCATTTGAAAACTTTGGCCAGATCGGAGGAACTGAGGCCTCCTACATTATTGGTCTTGTCCACCACTACGGCTACCTGCCGGGCGGCACACGAACCCCCCAGGCAAAATGCGAGCAGTACGATAGCCAAAGCGAAGACCCGTCTGGGCATATTTCCACCCAGATTACGATTCAGAACCCATGTGCAGCAAGTTACCGCGGTAATACGTGCTTTCTTTTGAGGGGCTTACGGTGTTTGCCTCGCCCCGCGGCGGAGAAGTGGTTTGCCTTTCGACTGTGCCGATCTTGGGTTTCTCCGCGTCTCCGCGCCTCCGCCGGGGTCCGGCGAAGCCCGCGGTTGGCTTCGTGGGTGGTTGGTAGGTGTTATTTTCGGGACGTTGGCGATTTTTACTTCTTGGTAAACCTTAGACCCCGCCCCTACCCCACCCCGTCAACCCCGAAAAATATAGACTTAGCGGATTCAACCCCGGGGTTGATTTCTCGCTTTTCGGCTCGCGGGCTGAGACCAGCAAATCGACGAATTTACTACCCGGTTAACCCCATCCATGAGGCCTGGCTAGCTGCCAATTGCCATGCCTGCCCCGGCGAGCCGTGGGTGCTAATTGCTATGTTGTCAAAGAGCGTCTTTCAATCTTCCCCTGAGGAAAGCCCTTCAGAGTACCACGATTCCAGCAGCGAATCAATTGCGAAATTGGACAATGCCGCGTTGCGTAATTCGTACACCGCAGGTTTTGTATCCAGTTTGTCACCCTGCATACCGCAGGTGCGGAATCAATCGTGTGGGCGGAGCGCGCTCAGATCACTCAACGGGCTGCAGAGACGTGTTATGCCTTTCTAGGATTTCCAACACATCTTTCGGGTGTCTCGACACATCTGCAGCCCACTTCCCGAAGCCGCCATGTGTATTCACTGCCTGCACCCACTCTGCCAGGAACACGCGTTTCGTCTGGTTCTGCTGGTCATCCATGCCCTTTACTTCCAAAACCAGCGTTGTGCCATTCGTCAGCTTAATCAAGTAATCGGGCCGGAACTTATGAATGATCCCCTTGAATGAATATGTGATCTCAAACCCAAGATGATCGTTCTTCACCCAGGCCCGCACGTTGTGATTGCGGTCAAGTTCAAGGGCCTCGTTCGCCTCCCATCGACTGTCGTAAACGCACATGTTTATGTGCGACCTCTTCGTGTGCTCGCATGCCTTGCCTGTGTACCACGGCAGCATATCGCCGGTTGAACGAATCGGTCGCTCGCTGTCAAAGATCGGCTCCAGCGTCAGTGCATTCTCGTAACGGATTGCCTCCCACAAATGCTGCACGATCTTCGTCATGTCCATCGTCAGCACTAGCCTCCGCCTCTTATCGTCGTTGTTGAAGATCGGCGGGTCCAGCCGCACGCCCCCGGCTTCGATGTATCTCTCTACCAGACGAACAAGTTGAGCAAGCAGGTATTCACGATTGCCCTTCCAGGTCTTCTCCATCGTGTCATAAACTTCACTCGCCACTTGAAACACAATTCTCTGCATTCTGTAGCGCTGCGCCAAACCATCCAGGTCGATGTCTTTTAGCTTTGTAAAATCTGGTTTGCCGTCAATCATCGGCGCCAGTTCCGCGATCCTCGGATTCTTGTAGACATCCAGCACCAGCGGCCTCAGTTTGTCCATGTCCAGTTTCAGAACCGGCTTGTACTCGTGATCAATGCGGATGATGTTGGGCCAGGCAATCTCGTATTGGGCTCTGCGCTCCGGAATTGGCTCAATTCGCGTCTTGCCGGAGGGCGGAGGCGGCGGAGGAGCATCCGCGCTGCCTTCGTGCGGAAGGAACGTAAACGGTACTCCAAAAATGTTCACGTATTCCGGACGGAAAAGTCCCGATTGCTCGTCAACATCGTATGAAGTTCTGCGCAGGCCTCTCCCCACAACCTGCTCGCACAAAAGCTGCGATGTAAAAGCTCGCAGGCCCATAATGTGCGTGACCGTCTTCGCATCCCATCCCTCGGAGAGCATGCCCACGGAAATTACATTTTGCACGCGTGCTCCGGGCTGTCCCGGTTGTCCCACCGTATCCACCGTTTTGCGCAGCAACTCCGCCCGGTCTTTTTTTGAAAGCTTCTTTTTACCGCCCGCTCCATTCTCTTCTGCTGCGTTTTCTTCCGCGTCCTCCTCGGCAGCCTCTGTCGTCGCAGCATCAGCCTTGAGTTCAACGGCTTCCACCTGTGCCTCTGCCTCGTCCAGCACTTTGGAATCAATGTGCAGAATCGTCTCCGGTTCGCAAAGCTCTTCAATCAGAACGCGCCTGTGTTGAAACGCATACTCCACCCGCGCTGCCGTGTAGGTTGTGTTCGCCACGGTGATCATTACCGGCGGCGTGTCTCGTTTTTCGTCGTGCCATTTTTTGGCCGCCTCAAGCCAGTCCTTGCCCAGGAAGTAATAGCCTTTGCGTACCAGGTCAGGCAACGGCGTATGCGGCTCTGCCTTGCGGTTCAGGTCCGGCTTTACTTCCGGGTCGGAATAGATGTGGTAGAACTTTGATTTGTACTTGGCTGTAAGCTCGCCATCATCGCGGACCACCACACGCGGCGTCTTCACCAGTCCTGATTCGATCGCGTCGTTGAGCCCGAAGTCGCTCACAATCCAGCGAAACAGCGTCTCCTCTCCGCTTTTTCTTCCTGTTGGAGCGAACGGAGTCGCCGTGAGGTCGTAGCACATCAGGATAGTGCGGGCCTTGTGAATCCGGTCCAGTCCGCCAATCCACTTTGTCGCTTCTTTCAATTCGTCCTTGGATATTCCTGCAACTTTCACCTTGGGAGGTACGCGCCAGGCGTGATGGGCTTCATCATTAATCACCAGAATGTTTTCCGCCGTGTGCATCTCGCCCAGCACGTCGCGGACATAAGCCTCATCGCTCAGCGCGCCGCGTTTGTCCACGCTGCGCCGCTTGGTGATCTGCTCTTCGCTCTCCCAATCCAGCATGTGCCAGTTTCGTACCAGCACGCGGCAGCTCTGCCCTTGTCGCAGCTTGTCTTCCAGGCCGGGAGGAATGATCTGAAATTCCTGGTAGTAATTTCCCGTGCTACCGGGAACCAGCACCTCAAGGCGCTTCCGCACCGTCAGTCCCGGAGCAATCACCAGAATGTTTTTGGAATATTTTTTGTCCTGTGGGTACGTGACCTTGTTCAGCACCTGCCATGCAATCAGCATCGCCATTACGATTGTCTTGCCCGAACCCGTTGCCATCTTCGCGCATTGCCGCGCGAACTCGCCGCCATCTCCAGGAACTTTGATCCCAACGCGGTCCGCCTCTGGCGCTTCCGCCAGCCACATCAGCGTTTCAATCGCCTCCAATTGGCAAAAGAAGAATCGCTTGCCCTCCCGCATCTCCGGATCGTACCAGTGCTTCAGCAGCCGCTTGGTAATGCCCGTCGCGCCCGGATAATCCGCCTCTCGCCACGCCTTTACCCGTGGCCGGATTTGATTCACCAGCGGCAGCTCAACAAATTCCCCCGGATCATCGAATGACTTGGATGCCTCTGACGCGCGCACGTACCCGGCAGGCCGCCGGCCCGGCTCGCGTGTAAACCTCCGCGTCTCCCGGTCATATTTCCAATGCTCTTTCGGCTCCTCGTAAGGAGAGGTAATAATGAGCTGATCGATGGTGGCTGTTCCTACTTCATTCATGCGGTTATCCCAATCAATTTGTCATCCTGAGCGAGTACGAGCGACGAAGGAGCGAGGACGAGTCGAAGGATCTATGCATTTGGTTTTGACTTGTCGCCCTGAGCGCGTAGCGAAGGATCTATGCACTCCCCTTCAACTCCGGGAACCACTCCTCCGCCAGATCCTGCCACGTGGGATTTATGCTCACAATCAACTGCATTTTCTTGATCCTCGTCCAGCGCTTCACCTGTTTCTCGCGGTTAATACCATTGTTGGCATATTTGAAACGCTCGAAATACACCAGCCTGTCTATCTTGTACCGCTTCGTGAAACCGTCGAAGGCCCCGGTCTTGTGCTCATAAATGCGCTGTCTCAGATTGCCGGTAAACCCCGTGTAAAGTGTCTTGGAACGGCTCGATACGATGTACATGTGAAACCATTTCTCACGGTGCATAGATCCTTCGACTCGTCCTCACTTCCCCTTCGCAAGCTCAGGCTCATTCGGACTTCGCTCAGGATGACAACTCGTGAAGGCAGCAGTAACTCTGCTGCCACACACTCGGAACCCGGCCCCGGCCCTTTCATGATTTGTCATCCTGAGCGGAGCGCGAGTCGAGCAGCGCGAGACGAGCACGAAGTCGAAGGATCTATGCATTTGGTTTTGATTCGTCCTCCCGAGCACAACACGAACACGCGAATGCGCCCCCACCCATGAATTGTCATCCTGAGCGAAGCGTGAGCAACAGCGCAACGCTATCACGCCTCCACCCCATGAATTGTCATCCTGAGCGGAGCGCGAGTTGAGCAGCGCGAGACGAGCGCGTAGTCGAAGGATCTATGCATTTGTTTTAGATTTGTCCTCCCGAGCAGAACGCACACGCCAAATGCGCCCACACCCCATGAATTGTCATCCTGAGCGGAGCGGGAGCTGAGCGCAAGCGAGGTGACCGCGTAGTCGAAGGATCCATGCAATCACTTCACCTCCACCACCTTCAAACTCTCAATCCCGCGATCATCAATCACCTTCACCGCCACCCGCTTGTAATCCCCGGCCTCAAACGGCAGTGACTTCGTCCCGCGATACGCCTCAATCAGCTCCGGATCAATCTCCGCCTTCAAATTCCTGGCCAGCCGCGCCCATCCCTCGTCCTCGCCCGCCATGGGGAAAAACACCTGCCGTGGATACAAGCTCCGCCCGTCATAATCCGTATCCAGCAACCACATCGCGATCTTTGACTTGTCTCCGGAATCGATCGTCCCGGTGCGGGTGTTGTAGTAATCGAAGCCGTGGACCTCGACCTGCCACAGGCCTTTCTGCTCGCCGCTCTTGACCTGTTTCAGTTCCACATCCGGACGCCCCACCAGCCAGAAGCTCTGGTTGCTCGCCCGCTTCTTCTTGAGGTCTTCCGTCAGCAGGTCGGCATTCATCTGCGCCGTCAGGAACGTCATGCCCGTCTTTTCTTTGGTCAGCTCGTCAATGTCTTTTGCCGCCTCTGGGTCGAACTCAAACGCCGCAAACACGATCATCGCCGGCTT
>DASUBD010000250.1:0-3451 GCA_035763445.1 Candidatus Angelobacter sp. | reverse complement strand
GACTTGAGCCCGGGTTCGGTTTCGACCACCGTGAGCACGACGGTCTGCGGCAGTTCAATTCCCACTGCCTTGCCATCGTAGAATTCCACTTTGATCTGCAGGTTGGGCGTGAGGTACTCAACCGAGTCACCCAGAATGTCGCGGGTCAGATGCGTCTGCTCGTAGTTCTCCGTGTTCATGAAGTAGTAATCGTCGCCGTCCTGGTAGAGAAACTCCATGGCAACTTCGTCGACATTGATTTTGTCAATGGGATCGGCGGAGCGGAAGCGGTGCTCAAACATGGCGCCGGTGCGGACGTTGCGCAGCTTGGCCTGGATAAAAGCCCGCAGGTTTCCCGGTGTGCGGTGCTCAACGCTGAAAACCAGATGAAGATCATTGTTGTGCTTGATAATCATCCCTGGACGCATCTGTGTGGCTGGAATCGCCATGGGTGAACTCTTCTCCTAAAAGCTAATGATTCTTAGTGTCTGGTGCGTCTGCCCAGTCAGCAAAATGAGGAACTTTCAGCAGACACGGCGGCCCTGCTCCCAAGCTCCCGGCAAACGGCGCTACTGGTTTGGCGGTGGTCTCGGTCAGAAAAGGCCCGACAGGACGAACCTGAAATTTTACCGCACTCACAGCGCATTCCGCATCTTCGTCTGTTCACATATCGTCCAGCCCACAAAAACATGCTTTAGCGGCTGGTTCGAGGACAACGTTCGCTCCGCGCTTCTTTTCTAACAATGCGCAGTGTCCGCTCCGCCCCCACCCGACAACACCGGGTCGTCTGGGGGGTCCAGAGTCCCGGGAATGCAGGACATAAATAGCCAAACGCAAAAATAGGAGAGGTGCCATGAAGGTCCGCGAGATTATGACGTCAGAGGGGCTTGCCACCGCCACTCTGGATACCACCCTTGCAGAAATTGCCGAACGCATGAGAGATGAGAATGTGGGCGCCATTCCCATCGTCGATGACGATGACAAGCTGTGCGGCATCATTACTGACCGGGACATTGTGGTCCGCGCCATTGCCGAAGGTGAAGATCCTGGCGAGTGCACAGCGGAAGAGATCCTCAGCGGTCAGTTGCACACCATTGATCCTGAAGCCGAGTTGGAAGAAGTTGCCGAACTTATGGCGCGCCACCAGATTCGCCGACTGCCGGTGGTGCAAGATGAAGTAGTGATTGGGATGATTTCCCTCGGCGATCTGGCAGTGAAATCCGAGGAAGATGAAGCCTCCGACGTCCTGGAAGATGTCTCAGAAGGAGTGCGCCAGACTGGACAGAGCAGAGGGCAAACCTCCGGCCGCGAGCAGACGCGCTCGCAGAACCGCGGCACATCACAGCGCGGCGGCAGCGTAAATACGCAATTCAACGCCGGCGGCCGCTCATCAGGTGAACAGGTAGCGGAGGAAGAAACTGAATACCAGCGCCGCGGCGGCCGTCATGCGGGCGGAACGCGCGCGGAAAGCGCCAATGCCGGCCGGGTACGCAACCAGTCGCAGAGCCAGCAATCCATTGCCAATGACATTGTGGACGTGGAAGGCGAAGAAGAGCCTGATTTCCAGAATGCCGGCGGCGGCCAGGCTCGTCAGCGCGCCAACCAGCAACCGCAGGGCGCGCGCGGGCGCCAGAGCGAATCCATTCGTGGACGCCAGAGTGGCGAGTTGCGCGAGTCAAGCGGGAGCAAACGATCGCAGGGCATCAGCAACCGCTCACAAAAAGAAGAGAACCAGCGCCAGCAGAAGGTCACGCCTATGCGGGCTGAAGCTCGAAGTACAGGTCGCGGCGGCAAGAACAAGCGCAAAGCCAGCTGAGCACAACACATTCCGGGAGCAGGGGGCAGAAGGGTGCTGGCTGGATTCAGCAGCGCCCTACCGCGGCGAACGGCAACGCGAATTGCTGAGGCTGAGCAATGTGTCAGGGCACGCGGTCTAGCATCTCAAAAAGTTCGGGGCTTCAGCCCTTCATTTTTTAACTGGAGGCACTCATGAACGAATATCAACGCTACGGAGATTATTCCCAACAGAACCAGGAATCATCGGGCCCAGGCGCCGGAACTGTCATCACTTCACTGCTGGTGGGCGCGGGAATTGGAGCAGCGCTGGCCTGCCTGTTTACTCCAAAGAGCGGTAGTGAACTCCGGGGGGCTATTGGCCGCGGATACCGCAAGACCGTTGACAGCGTAAGCCAGCATACGAGAGACCGGCGGGAACATGGCAGTAACCTGCTGGGCTTTGAGCGCACTACTGAGGTGGAGAAGCACTATGGCCAAGGGTGAGAAACATTAAGTCCTGCTGTATTGGTTCTTCTGCTTGTCCCGGTACCGTTCCAGTGCGAGTTGGATCAACTGGTCAATCAGGTCTGAATATTTCAGCCCTGAAGCTTCCCACATCTTGGGATACATGCTGATGGAAGTGAAGCCGGGCATGGTGTTGATCTCATTGAGAAAGACCTTGCCCGTCTTCGGGTCCATAAGAAAGTCAACACGGGCCAGCCCGCAGCAGTCGACCGCCTGAAAGGCTCGCACAGCCATTTTCTGCACGTCCTTTGCTGTCTGCTTGCTGATGGGCGCAGGAATGATTGGTTTGGATCCCTCGTCAATATATTTATCGTTGTAACTGTAAAATTCCGCGGCCGGAACAATCTCACCCACCACGGAGGCTCGCGGCTCATCATTGCCCAGCACAGCGCATTCCAGTTCGCGCGCCTTGTGCTTTTTGCCGCCTACACCTTCTTCAATCACGATCTTGCGATCAAAGCGGGCCGCCTCAGTCATGGCTGCAGCCAGTTCGTCTCTCTCGCGTACCTTGGATATGCCAACCGAGGAGCCCAGATTGGCCGGCTTCACGAACACCGGATATTTGAGCCTGCTTTCAATCTCTTTCCGCACCTGCTTTGGTTCCTGCTCCCAGTGCCGGCGCAGCACAGTCACGTGCTTCACCATGGGCAGCCCGGCTGCGGCAAAGAGCTTCTTCATCACGTCTTTGTCCATGCCAGTGGAGGAGCCCAGAACGCCAGCGCCCACGTAAGCGATATCTGCCAACTCCAGCAGACCCTGAATGGTTCCGTCTTCGCCAAAGGTGCCGTGCAGCACGGGAAAGATCACGTCTACATCGATTGGGTGATCTCCGGGCTTTACCCCGCTCTCAAATGGCACCAGCCCGTGCGACTGCGGAACCGGCGGCACGATCACCGCTTGGCCCTTGGCCAGCACGGCTGCGCTTGCGGTGGCCTGCGGATCGCCCGCGCGCAAGTGCCTGCCGGGTTCCTTTGGCGTCATTTCACCGCGCAGCAGGCGTTCTGCATCTGGAGGCGTGAGCCAGCGGCCTTCCCTGGTAATCCCAATCGGGATGATCTCGTATTTTTGGGGATCAATTGCCTTTAGAACGGAAGCTGCTGACAGGAGGGAAACTTCATGCTCACCGCTGCGTCCGCCAAATAGAACACCAACTCTGGTTTTTTGCATTGAA
>DASUBD010000249.1:0-2541 GCA_035763445.1 Candidatus Angelobacter sp. | reverse complement strand
ATAAACCGCAAAGCCCACGCCCAGCGCAGCGATGGTTCCCCCTACGCTCACCGTGAAAATCATCCAACCGTAGAGGAACGCGACAAACTCCCCATACGCTTCGCGCATGTAGACGTACTGCCCGCCGGCTTCAGGGAACATGGCTCCCATTTCGGCAAAGGCGAAACAGGCCAGCAGCGTGATGATCATCCCCAGTGCCCAAACACCCAGAAACAGCCACGGCATGCGCGTGCTGAGGGCGATGTCCTGTGCGGTGAGGAAAATGCCGGAACCAATGATTCCGCCGGCGAGAAGAAGGACGGAGTCCAGCAGGCTGAGCCTGCGTACGAGTTTTGCCGGTTCGGCCAATTAGTTAGCCAAGGGACGTGCGTTTCGGTGGCTTAGATCATAACCGGGCGGCAAATGCAGTCAAGCTTTGGATACGCGAATTGATTGTTGCCCGATCAGCGAAAATCAGTTTGATCCGTGTAATCCGCGGTAAGGTTTTGCTTGAAGGCGTCATCCTCTTGTCGGAGATTTGACCTTTCTGTCCTCCGGCCTCATGGCGTTGTACTCTGCTGATTTGCCGCGCGGAATGCTCAGGGTCTTCCACTCTACCCCGCGCAGGAGCTTGCCCAGAAACACTATTTGGCTGATGTGGCCGACGATGTGGTTAAGGCTGCGATTGACGGCCTGAATGATGCTGTGCGGTTCGTTGCGAATGTAAACGGTCTTGTCGAAATCTTCCGGCTTGAGCGCTTTCAGCGTGGAAAAGACGGTATCAAAGCTGGCCTCCCATCGGCGCATCAGCTCTTCGCGAGTGTCAGCCGGCGTGAGCACAAATTCCTGATCGCGATTGCGGTCCGGCTTTTCGCCGTCTGTTGTCAGAAAGTCCGTCCAGCGCGAGCGCAGGTTCCCCGAAATGTGCTTCACCAGGATGGCGATGCTGTTGGACTCCGGATCGGGCAGGTGAAAGAACGCCCGGTCATCCACCTGCGCGAACGTGCCGTCTGCCATGCGCTTGTAGCCGCGAAAGCTGCGGAAAGCTTCTTCAGCATAGGCCGCCGCAAAGGAACGATCATCAGCCATAAGTCACCTCAAATGTTTAGTTTAGCAGGCGAAACTCGCCGCAATGTAAACTCATGCCATCGCAAAAATAGTTGCACCCAATCGCTCCCGTCCTGCGTATTAGACCTGTAGAAAGGAGCACTTCTTGCCCAACGGCCAGCAGGAAGATCTGATAGCGGCATCCTTGAAACGCGCTGTTCAGGGCGATGCAGCAGCGTTTGCTGACATGGTGACTGCACACCAGGCCATGGTGTTCAGTATTGCCTGGCATTACTTGCAGGACCGCTCGCTGGCCGAGGACGTGGCGCAGGAAGTGTTTCTCGAGCTCTACCAGAACCTTGCAGCAATCCAGTCAGTCAGCCATTTGATGTACTGGTTGCGGCGAGTGAGCGTGCACCGCTGCATTGATCTGGGACGGCGCAGGAACCATCGGCGGGAACAGGCAATGGATGGATTGCCGGAACCGGCGACGGAAAGCGCTATCAGTGATCCGGCCCTGATGGCCAGACTGCGGGAGACGCTGGATGCATTGCCGGAAAAGCAGCGGATGGTGATCATCCTGCGATATCAGGAAGACCTTGGGCCGGCGGAGATCGCTGAATTGTTGCGCATGCCGGTCAATACGGTAAAAAGCACGCTGCACCGGTCGCTGGATGACCTGCGCAGGAAGTTGACCCGCAAGCTGGGAGATCTAAGATATGCCATTTTCTGAAGACGATCTGCGAAAGGCGCTTAAGCGCAAAGATCCCGGGCCCGAATTCACGCAACAGGTGATGGCTCGGCTGAAGCAGCCTGAAGCAGAAAGCAACGTACGAGTGGAACAGAAGCACCGTAACGGGTTTTTCTGGTTGCCACGGATGAGATTCGCTCCGGCGCTGGGCTTTGCTCTTGCATTGGTATTAGCGGTTGGCACATGGATCGGGTACCAGAGTTACCAGCAACACCAGCAGGCGCTAAAGATTAAGCAGTATCAGCAGAAGGTGGCGGAAGAACGCGCAAAGCAGGAAACCATTCTTGCCCTCAGGATCAGCAGCGAAAAGCTGAATCACGTGTTCCGCAAGGTGAATAGTGCTTTGCCGCCGGATGTAAAGATCAGGAGAGAACGTTTATGAAGAGCTTCCAAAAGAAATTGCTGTCACAAATTTTTCTCACGGTAGTAGTTGTGAGCATCGCTCTGCCGGGAGTGGCCCAGGCGGGCAAGCTGGAACTCAAAAACCTGGAAAAGCTTGCCGACCGCGCGGCAGAGGTGAATGACGTCACGCTTGACGGCTCTCTCCTGCAGCTTGCCGTCTCCGTCATGAAGAGTTCCGGCGATCCAGATGCCGCACAGGTAGTGGAAGTAATCAAAGGCCTGAAGGGCATTTACGTCAAGAATTTTGAATTTGACTCGCCCGGCCAGTACAGTCAGGCGGATGTCGAATCCATTCGCTCGCAGCTTACCGGGCCGGGCTGGCAGCGGATTGTCACCAGCTACACCAAGCGCAGCGGCGAGCG
>DASUBD010000248.1:0-5204 GCA_035763445.1 Candidatus Angelobacter sp. | reverse complement strand
TCTTTCTGCAGCACCTCATTGTCCAGGTGGTTGTTCTGCGCCATGTATTGCCCATCCGTCCGATTGTAGGAGTCCATGATGGCGCCGACATGTGCCTCCTTCACCGCCGCTTCAAACACGGGCATATAAATTTCCCGCATCGTCCGTTCGTCAATGACGGAATCGATACTGTGCCGGCCAAACTCGGAGTTGTTTCCTAGATAGTGTTTTACAGTTGCACTCACCCCCTGAGATTGGACGCCGTTGATGAATCCGACAGCGATACGCGAGGCAAGGTATGGGTCTTCGCCAAAATACTCAAAGTTTCTGCCATTCAAAGGTGCGCGATAAATGTTGACACCAGGCGCCAGAAGAAAGTGGACGCCTTTAGCCCTCGCATCCCGGCCCAGTTCTATTCCCACCTTCCGGGCTAGTGCTGGGTTCCAGGTGGCCGCCAGCGCTATTCCACCCGCTACGGCGGTATCAGGACCAAATTTACGCACTCCAAATGGTCCGTCCGCCATTTTGAATCGGGGCACATTGAGCCGTGGCACACCACGCGTGAAAGATCCATCCACTCCGCCCAGAAGATCAATCTTCTCCTCAAGGGTCATCTTGCTGACGATTGTCTCGACTCGCGATTCAATATCAGCAGATGTTGTCTGTGCGGGCGCCAAAGTCGCCAGAAGCAGAACCAATGCGGTGGTTCTGAGCGCAAAAAACACACGTGAGGTCGGATGAGTCATGTTGTGCTCTCCGGGACTTCTTGCGACGCCACAGCGGCAACTGCCATTGAATCTGAGAGCGACATCCGGACATGCTCTAAGCCGCCATCCAGGTAAAGCTTCCGGAAGTAGCGGTGACGCCGCTTTCCACTCGACGTTTTTGCAAGCGTACCCGATGGGACGAGAACGATGTCGTTGGGCGTGAGTGATAACTCCAGAAAACATTTGCGGGAAATCGTCGCCGCGAGATCCTTAAGATTCTCTGTGACAGGAGAGCGCACTTCTCCGACTACAACCAAACGCTCTGTTCCCAACTGCTCGTCTGGTACACCAAAAGCGGCGAAGCAGCCCTCGCGAAGGCCAGGCGTTGAGGCGAAAATGCTTTCGAATGCGCTGGGATCAATTTTCTTACCGTGAATCGTTATTCGCTCCCGCAATCGGCCCACCCAGAAGAGGTGGCCATTCCGGAGATAGCCGAGGTCTCCCGTGTGCAGCAATCCGCCACGCAGTGCACGCCTCGTTTCGCGCGGATTCTGGTGATAGTGGAGCATGCGCGAGGGCGTATCAAGACAGATTTCGCCGACGCGGCCATCGGGAAGCATGTGGCCACGGGGCGAGAGAATCCGGATGCTAAGAGTAGGATGGGACACCCCTGCGCTCATCACGCTGACCTTCTCCGCATCTTTTGCTGATGGTGATACCTTGGCAATACCCCGCTCATCTAACAGGCGGCGATCAATATGTTCGCAAGGCGGCAATTCATTGGCACAGCTAAAAGTCGCTCCGCCGACGTTTTCGGCGCACCCGAAGTTTGTCTTAAGAGCTTCTCGTCTTACACCGAGGGGCGCGAAGCGGGAATAAAAGACGTCGAACGTTTCCGCATGAATACGCTCTGCCGCGTTCCAGAACGCTCGAACATGGTCGAGGCGCACGCCCTCAAGCTCCCTCTCCTGGGCCTTGCGTGCGGCAAGCGCGAACCCGAAGTTGGGCGACCAGGTGATCGCGGCGGTAGTTTGGGACAGGCAGCGTAGCCAGAGTGCAGGCCGAAGGACGAATTCCTGGGGCGAGAGTAAGACCAACGGAATACCGCGAGCCAGGCACAAGAAGAAATTGTTGACCAGCCCCATATCGTGGTAAAGCGGTGTCCAATTTACACACACATCAGTGGCTGAGAGCGCCATGGCTGCTGCCATTCCGTCCAACGCCGCCAAAACCCCCTTGTGATCCCACACGCACACGCGCGGCGCTGCGGTTGTCCCGGAGGTGAGTTGCATGGCAGCGATATCAGTGTGTGCTGGAAGTGCTGGCGCGAACGGCTCGTTTTTGAGTTCCACGCTTTCCACATCCGGCGGCAACACAAACCTGCTTGCTGGAAAGCTACTCTCGAAAGCAGCAACATCGGACTTAACCGAAGGCGAGCAGACTACCAAGCGCGGTCTGGTGGAACGAAGCACGCCGTGCAGGGTCTGGCGCAGTTCCAGATTGCCTCCGACGAGTGTTGGTGGCGCAATGAGGAGAGGAATCGCACCAAGCAATAGAGTCGCAAGCAGAACGGACGCAGAAGTCTCGCCGCTAGGTAGAACGATGATGCAAATATCACCCGGCCGAAGCCCCTCCTGTCTCAGTTGTTGCGCGACAGCGACCGACTTGCTATAGAGCTCTGAACGCGATTGCCAATGAACAGTCTCCCGCGCCCCGTAAAAGCAGATGCATCGCCCATCGGGCGATTCGCTGAGCCGCGCCAGAATCTCTGCCTGTAGAGATCCGCCCATCACTGGTGTACCAACCCTTTCCTATTTTTCAATGCGAATTCTTCAATTTGATTGCAGGCTGTAATGGCGGATGGAATCTTTGGAAGGCTATCTTTGAATGCCTGCACGTTATTTCTGTACAGCGGATTTCCCAGGACCTCGGCCACGGTGCAGCGCAGCAGGCCGACTGTCAGATCGGTTGGATCAATATACTTTCCCAGCATCAGCCCCTGGATCTGCTGCGCACGAAGCAACTGTTCCGGAATCTGGGGAACAACCACCATAGGAGTCTCGCAGTAAATTGCTTCGGAAACACTGCTATCGCCTCCATGCGTCACAAACACCGCGGTCTTTTGCAGAATGTCTGTCTGATGCACAAAATGACATAGCTCAATATTGTCAGGAACCTGGCCAAAGTCTCCCGGCGAGAAGTGCCCGCTCAGTGAAATGATTGTCCGCCTGCCAAGCATTCCCATTGCCTCGATGCAGGTTTGAAAGAATGCCTTGTTATCCACGAAAACCGATCCAAGTGATACATAGATCAAGTCGTACGATTTTGAATACTCTTCTATCCGCACCGTGGGACCGACAAAGCTGCAGTGCGAAGACAAACTTGACCGCGCGGGCTGGAGCATTTCCAGACCCAGCACCAGATGCAGAGCTTCGTCGTTTACGAAGATATCGTTCGTGTCTGAGCTGCCGTTCAGATACTGCCCGTAGAACCTCTTCGCTCTCTTTTGGAAGCGCAAAAATGAAGACACGCTGGACATATCAACCGGAGACCGCTTTTCTTTTTCTGCATCCAGGATCGTGCGTGGATCAAGAACAAATCCATTGGTCAGACATGCAGCCGGAATCCCATGCTTCCTGGCAACGATCTTGGGGGCAGCGGTGAATTTGGAATGCAGGATCAGATCCGGCGATTCGCGCAGGACCTCGGCCTCCACAAAGTTGACCGTATGCTCAGCCGTTTCCAGCAAAAGTAACCCAAGCTCATACAAGTTCATGGAGCTGTGAAATTTGTTTGGAAAGTAACCCTCATAATTGTTGTAAGCGATGAATGGGAAAGGCGCATTCTGAACATATTGGCGAAATCCAGGTTCGTTGTAATGAATCAACTGGTGGCCGCGCTCCTGCAGCTCCAGCAGGATTGGTTCAATCGCGTGGTACATGCCAAGGTTCGGGATGTGAAAAAACAATATCTTCATGCCGGCGTTTTTACTCGAAAAAGACGTCCCATCTGGTGTTGCGGAAATAGCTCTTCAACTGCTCGTAGTTATTGACTGTTTCCTGTGGAGACGCAAGATTTTGCTTCTTCATTCGTGTTGTTACCGGTTCATACGGGACTTTCAGAAAAGCAAAAATCCGTTGCATTGTGTCTTGCTGTTTTTCGATCAGATCCTCATGAATTACGTTGATTTTGGGATGTTCCGCAAAAGCTGCATCCGCTTCTGCGGCAGAGCTGTTTAATTTTTCAAAATACCGGCAGCACTCCACCGGATCCAGGTGCACCTGGCGCATTGCCTGCGGGCTGCTTTTCAGGCTCCACCATTGACTTGTCATGTAGGCCTGCTTGAGTGATATGAGCGTATGCAGCATGTTCCTGCGCTGCAAATGAATCACTGCAAGAGACTGTTCGGCGCGAAGAAAATGCCAGGTTGTCCGGAATCGCTCGTCGAGAATCTCCCACGCATAATTGCTTTCTATAAAGCTTGAGAACCGGGTGTATTTCTCCTGTAATTGCGGCGCGGCATCGGACATATCGACGAGCTTTGTGAAATAGTCCCTCGTCAAATGGTCATAGAACATCTTGAAACCGGCAGCCGCAATTTCCAATTTATGGTCTTGGTACACTCTTCGCTGCAGGAATGTGATGGGATTATCAAGAACTTCGAGCAGGCTTGTTTCAGGCAGCATGTCCAAATTGAACAATTCGCCATAAGTCTTTATGTGTGGGTGAGCACTCAACAGTGAGAGCAAGAGGTTGGAACCGGTTCTCGCTGATCCCAGGACCATAAACCGTTGGACCTTCGAGTTCGAAGCCGTAGAAATGGCGCTCAGGTTGACGTTTGATGTGGTCACAGTGTTTCCAATAAGGTCAATCACCCTGGTTAATACATATCCACGCAGTTTTGAGGAGCTTGCGCGACGGCCGTTGTCAATGTCTGAATTTGCGCCGCAAAGTTTTGCCCGCAACCTTCCGAGAACAGGTCGGCTTTGTACACCAGCCGGCACAACAGCACGCCTCCATCATGACGCAGGTGCAAACTCAAGTCCGCAAATGACTGAAGTTCCATAGGAGTCGGAAGAGTTTCCGCCTGGATGCCGGCCCATTCACTATCCGCTCCCGCCAATGTCGGCATGAAATTGAATACAACTTTGTAAGCCGGCCGCGTGGCGATGATCCGCTGAAGATAACCGTATGGCAGGTCTTGATGTATGCACGCATCTACGAGGTTGCGGCGTACACGATCAAGCAGATCGAGGAACGTCAACCCATTGGGAACTGAGGCACGCACCACAACGACATTCATGAACAGGCCAATGACTTCTTCAAACTCAGGACGCCGGCGATCTGACAGAGGCACCCCTACCGCAACATCATCCTTGCCGCAAAGCCGGGAGAGAAACAATGTGAAGACCGCCAGCATGGTTGCCGCCAGGGTCGTTCGGGATCGGCGACTCAAGGCCACCAGGCGATTCACTTCTTCTTGCGGAATCGTGAACCATGAAGTTCCGGATCTTGTCG
>DASUBD010000247.1:0-9059 GCA_035763445.1 Candidatus Angelobacter sp. | reverse complement strand
GTGAACGTGGGAATGGTGTCATTAATGCCGTCGTGAATTTTTCCGCCACGGTCGGCATAGATCTTCACCCAATCGGTGCCATGGGAAAGCTGCTCTCGCACTGCTTTACGCGCGCCTTCTACGCCGTCCACCGTCTGGACGCCGATCGGTACCGTCACGTCCCAGGCATAGGCAGGTTGCAGAGGATAAGCACCGGTTACGTCCATGGCACGGCCTACCACCTGCATGCGCGGACCCCAGACCAGCCTGTTGTTAATGGCATTGCGGACATCGGTGTCCGCGTAGCCCGCGCCTTCGGTTTCAAGATCGCGGATGGTCGTGAAACCCCAATCCAGCGCTGCGTGAGCGGCGGTGGTGGCCTCAATGGCGCGATAAGCGACGGACTGCTTCAGCAGTTGCGCATCGTACTGGCCGGGCTTGCGGTCACCCTGAAGAAAAACATGCGTATGCGACTCCACCATGCCGGGCAGGCACGTGAGGTGTGAGAGGTCAATGACCGCTGCGCCTGCCGATGGTGTGAGCTTGCCAACCTGTTTGATCCGGTCGCCCTCGACGGTGATGACGACGTTCTGCTGCAGCTGATCAGACTTCGAATCAAACAGCGCACCGCAACGGATGTACACCGGCCCCGCTGGAGCTTCAGGTACGAGTTTCACCGGCCGCGGAGCGTTGGATGTGTCGTCGGCGATGTTCTGAGCGAGCGCGAATCCAGATAACAATGCGAATGAACAAAGAGAGAGAGCAAGCCGTTTCAGCATGAAAGGAGACTCCTGAAGGAACGTGTTGAGAGCAGCTGGATATCATAAATGGCCCATCATGACCGCTGCTTATCAGCCTGCATTAGCTTGCCTCGCCGCTGTTGACGTCCGCATTACATTCCACGCTGCCATCTGGATCAGCACGCGCAAAAAAGGACTTCAAGACTGAGACCACCATTGGCGCCTTTTTCAAAGGTGTGATCGCTGTCACGGCAGCCCAAGTAACGGGGGGATTTTGATCAATCTGGAGGGTCGCCATGAAATCACCTTCAACAAAACAGAAACTCGCCCGGGCCGCTCTGGCCGTTGTTCCTGTCTCACTTGCAGCAGGGGCTCTGGTGTATTGGCGCTACCGGGACGATCTCCGCGCTGCTGAATCGCGAGTCTCATCAGGAAGCAAACTGGCCAGCACTCCTGACGGCCCCATTGAATACGCCGAAGCCGGCTCGGGCGCGCCCGTACTGGTGATTCATGGAGCCGGCGGCGGCTTTGATCAAGGACTGGAATTTGCGCAGCCTCTCATCGAGCATGGCTTCCGGGTCATCGCGCCCTCGCGATTCGGCTATCTGCGTACGCCTCTGCGGCCCGATGCCTCGCCCATGGCCCAGGCTGATGCCCACGCCGACCTGCTCGATAGCTTACATCTCGACAAAGTGGCGGTGGTAGGCGTGTCCGCCGGCGCGCCTTCAGCCATGCAGCTTTGCCTGCTCCATCCCGGCCGGTGCTCGGCCTTGGTGCTGGCCGTCCCTCTTGCCTATAGCGCCCCACCCGCCGGAGCAGCAGACGAAGAAGCGTCAACCGAGGGTCCCCAGACCTTGAAAGAATTCCTGCTCGATACCATGCTTACTTCGAACTTCACCTTCTGGGCCGTGTCAAAGCTGGCGCGCCATGCCATGATCAGGACGATTCTGGGGACGCCGCCCAGAGACGTTGAAACAGCCGGAAGGGAAGAAGCGGCCTGGGTAGATGAGATCCTGGACCACATCCAACCCATCAGCAGGCGTAAAAAGGGCCTGAAGAATGAGACTGCCATCGCCCGCTCGCTGGCTCGTTATGATTTGGAGCGCCTGCAGCTTCCCACGCTGGTCATCGCCGTAGAAAATTGCCTCTATCACACCTACCCCGGCGCTTGTTACACGGCAGAGAACATTGCCGGCGCGCGGCTTTTCTGCTTGCCCACAGGCGGCCACCTGGCCGTAGGACACAGAGAGGAGTTGTGGTCAGAAGTGCAGAACTTTCTGCGGAGAGCGGCGGAAAACTGACCGGCGAGAAAAGGAGCAGCCCGCATGGCGCACGGAACCGGCAAAGTTCATGCGCCATGTGAGCCGAGACCGGGAACGGCCACTAATGCCTCTTTATGCCTCTTTATGCCGGATGCCTGTTCGCTTGCATTGCGGGTTCAGGTTGATGTTGCAGAAGAATCCGGAAAATGAGTCCATGCGTAATCAACAGCAAAGGCACTATCAAAGTGGGGAGGAAGAATGCGGCTCCCAACTGTCCCGCCAATAATCCGGCGTGATTGGCCTGATAGAAAGCGTTGAAGAGATCGGCTGCGCCCCAGATGTTGAAGATCCATGTGATGGCACCGCCAGACGCACTGGGCAGCAATAGCAGCGAAACCAGCGCAAGCATCGCCGCAATCACGTCCCCATAGGCGGCGGCATGCGCGAAGCTGGACGGCAGATCGGGCGATACCACGCCGGGAACCAGCATTGACAGCCCGATGAAACGGAAGCTGTGCAGGATGAGCAAAGGCCGTAACGCTTCGGCCCGCGGCCGGAGCCGGAGTTCCGGCCAGATATATCGAGCGGTGACTACCACCCACACGATCAAGCTGAATGCGATACTTACGAAAAACCAAATCATCTGTTGCGGCATGATGAATATCTCCTTTTTAAATTCCAGCCATTGACATGACTTCGGCAATCGCACGTGGCAACCCCAGGTTAATCGGCCCAGTCGGGACCGAGCCTCACTGCTGCGCTCCCATCAATGCGCTCAGCGGCATCAGGGGTCCAACGGGAATGTACTGGTGATCCATCAACTGTTCCTTCGCGAGCGGCAGCGTTTCCATAATGGCGTGCGCCTCGTCCTCGGTCTTAGCATCGACCAGGAAGATCACACCTTTGCCATCGCCGCGCGAATACCACTCGCGGATTTTCCCGTCGAGGTAGAGCTTCACCTTCGCCCGAACCTCTGCCGGCATGACGGCCATGATCTGTTGAGGGTTTACGCCTTGCCTGGGAGTCAGAATCACCAGCACTGCGGTGGGTTTAGGTATGGCTACGCTGGGCACGCTTGACGAGGCGGACCCGGACGGTGATTGCGCTGCCGCTGCCGCGGGAAGCACTGACATAAGAAGAGGGATCATAAGGTTCATCGGGGTATCCTTTCGATTTCAGTTTGGTTAAGTTCCTGGCTTTTAGTCCTTGCTGTGGTTCTCTCCAGCCACAGTCAGTTCCATCTGTTACTCGTTTAAAGATTACGATCGTACTCTATGGTCGCAAAAAAATTTTGCGTCACCCTTCGGTGAAGCTTTTCACAAAGAACTTCCTCGCATCCGCCAGCATCTGCTCACGCCTTTCAGGCGAGGCGGTCACTCGGACCCTGGCCAGCACCCCAGCCATGCTGGAGAGCAACAACTGAAGCTTCACCAGTTTTTCTTCTCGCGTCTGACCAGGAGCAAATGGCAATAACCGCTCACGATACGCGTCCAGAGACGTTTCAATCCGCTTCCGCACCGACGACGGCTTTCGCGCGAGCTCCGGCCCCAAGGCAGCGAGAACGCAACCGCTCCCCAGCGAATTCGCGTGGCCCGGGCTCAGATAGCGCTCAATGATGGACCTGAGAGCCTGGCCTTCGGGCGCGGACTTTGCAGCGTCCACCATGCCTGTTCCCATTTCGTCCAATGCCCGTGCGACGGCTTCCACTAACAGGTCGTCTTTGCTCTTAAAATGCCGGTAGAAGCCGCCTTTTGTCAGCCCTACCTTCTTCATCACCGTCCCGATGCCGCTCGAGTCCCCGCCGCGTTCGCGGAAAGCGCGTGCGGCCAGGGAAAGGATCTTCTCGTGGTTCTGCGCCTTGTGTTCCCGCGAATATCGCATGACTTAAGAGTACGAGCGTACTCTATTTCTGTCAAGGCGCCTCCACTTTCACGCCGCCCGGCTTCACCCTGAATTTTTCTTGCTCACCCTTTCTCGCTTGACACGTCTTATCTAGGCATAGAAAATCTAGGCCTTGGAACCCTATGGCTAAGAATGAAATGCTTCCCGGAACTTTGGGCATGTTGATCCTGCGCGTGCTGCAGCCCGGCGCGCTGCACGGATACGCCATTGCCCAGCGCATCCACCAGCTTTCCAATGAGCTGCTGCAGGTGGAAGAAGGCTCGCTCTATCCCGCGCTGCAGCGCATGCTGCTGAAAGGATGGGTGCTGGGGGACTGGGGCGTCTCTGAGACCAACCGGAAAGTGCGTTTTTACCGGCTGACCACCGCTGGACGCAGGCAGTTGCAGTCAGAGATGAACGACTTTGATCGCGTCCTGACCGGCATTCAAGCCGTTTTAGAAAAGGCCTGATGGCGCCACGAAGACAGTGGAGGTTCTATGAGTGAGTTTTTCCGTCGGATTTATTTCCTGCTGAACCGCCAACGCCTGGAGCGCGAACTGGCCCATGACATGGCGGTGCATCGCGAGATGATGGCCTCCGAAGGGCGCAAAGACTTCGGCAATCCCACGCTGCTGCGCGAGCAGTCACAGGAAGTCTGGGGCTGGGGATGGCTGGAGCGGCTGGCCCAGGACGTCCGCTATGGGTTGCGAATTCTGAGAAAGAATGCCGGCTTTACCCTGGTAGCGATTCTGGCGCTGGGACTTGGAATCGGAGCGAACACGGCGCTTTTTAGCGTTGTGTACGGCGTACTGTTAAAGCCGCTTCCTTACGCCGATGGAAATCAATTGGTGATACTGCATCAGGCGTTCCAGAAAAGCGGGCAGAACAAAATGGGGTTTTCGGTGCCCGAACTCCAGGATTACCGCCATCAAGCTCGCTCGCTGTCACAGGTGGAAGAGTATCACCAGATGAGTTTCATCCTGCTGGATGGGCACGAACCCAGCCAGGTGCGCACCGGAGTGGTTTCCGCGCACTTTTTTGACTTGCTGGGCATCAAGCCTTATCTGGGACGGTTGTTCACTGACGCGGATGAAACGCGCAGTTCTGATCCGGTACTGGTGCTCAGTTACGGATATTGGAAAAAGCACTATGGCGGCGATCCCAACATCGTGGGACGGCACTTCCGCATGAATGACAAAGTGCATACCGTGATTGGCGTGCTGCCTCCTGTCCCGCAATACCCGCGCGAAAATGACGTCTATATGCCCACCGTGGCGTGTCCATTCCGCTCTGACCCCATGATGCAGAGCGATCGCAACATGCACATGATGTATGCCTTTGCCCGGTTGCGACCGGGTCAGAGTCTGCACTCGGGCAATGCCGATCTTGCAGTCGTGGCATCGGTGTTCCAGCGGCAATACCCGGAGAGCTATCCCGCAGCGCGGGGATTTACCAGTTCTATGACCGGACTGCGCCAGCAATTAACGCGCGATGTCCGGCCCATGCTGCTGATCCTTCTGGGAACCGCGTGCCTGGTTCTGCTGATTGCCTGCGCCAATGTGGCCAATCTTGCCCTGGCGCGCATGATGCGGCGGGAAACGGAGTTGGCGGTGCGCGCCGCGCTGGGCGCAAGCCGCGGCCGGCTGGTACGGCAACTGCTTACGGAAAGCACCATGCTCAGCCTTGCCGGCGGAGTATTTGGATTGCTGCTGGCCTCGAACGCGCTGGATCTTCTGGTGAGGTTTGTTGCTCGTTACACCACGCGCGCGGCGGAGGTCAGCATCAGCACTCCCGTCCTTTTATTCACGCTGGTGGTGTCGGTTGTAACCGGCCTGGTATTCGGCTCCGTTCCCGCATTTTCACAGCGTCTGAACCTGGTGAACTCACTCAAGGAAGGCAGCGCCTCCGCCACTTTCAGAATTGACGGCAACCGCCTGCGCAATCTCCTGGCCATGGGACAGGTTGCCATCAGCTTTGTTCTGCTGATCGGCGCGGGACTGATGATCCGCAGTTTTATCCGGCTGCAGCAGGTGGATCCGGGCTACAAGGGCGAAAACGTCCTTACCGTAAGTGTGCCGTTGAACTTCAGCAAGTACAAAAATGACAAAGACACTCTCAACTTTTTTGTCGAGTTGGAACAGAAGCTGAAAGGCGCGCCGGGAGTCGTGGGGATGGCGGAATACAGCGGAGCACCTCTGGCAGGCCGCGGCCTGGCGCAGCCTTCCAACGCGCCTTTTATCATTGAAAACCGTCCTGTCGACCCGCAAGGTGCTCAGCCGACCGTGAACGTGGAATATGCAAGTTCTGAGGCATTCCGCCTGCTGGGGGTGCCGCTCATCAGTGGCAGGTACTTCACTGACCACGACAATGAAAATGCGCCCGAAGTTCTGATCGTCAGCCAGTCTTTTGCCAAGCACTACTTCCCCAATGAAGACCCGGTCGGGAAACGCATCGCGGGGTCGGACAAGAAATGGTCGACCATCGTCGGTGTGGTGGGAGACATCAAGCAATTCAGCCTCGATCGTGATGCCGTTGATACAGCGTATGTGCCGAGTACGCAGCCCGGGGGAATGATGGCGGACACGCTGCTGATCAGGACGGCGGGTGATCCATGGAATTACGTTTCCCAGGTGCGCAAGGCTGTCTATTCTATTGATCCGGAACAGCCAATTACGGACGTGGGTACGCTCGATGAGCTTCGCAATGAAAGCCTCACAGCCACGCGCCTTACCAGCATCCTGCTTGCCCTTTTTGCTGCTTTGGCGCTGGCCATCGCGGCCACGGGGCTGAGCGGCGTCACTGCTCTGCTGGTTTCGCAGCGCACGCGGGAGATCGGCATACGGTTGGCTCTCGGCGCACAGCGCAGCGAAGTCTTGCGCATGGTGGTGCAGCAATCCATGCGCGTGATCGTGTTGGGGCTGGCTGCCGGAATCATTTGCGCATTGCTGGCCTCCCGGCTGATGACCGCTCTGCTCTTCCGAACAGCTTCAACTGATCCCATCACCTATGTGGCCGTGGCGCTCATCCTGCTTTTTGTGGCGCTGGTCGCAAGTTACATCCCGGCTCGGCGAGTGACCCGGGTGAACCCCATGATCGCCTTGCGGTCGGAATAAATTCGGCTACGGAGTTGAGGAATGATAAAAGGTACCTGGGCGTCTATTGCGCTGCTGTTCAGTTTGCTGCTGTTTTTGGTTGCGTTCGGCTGGCATCAGCGCACGGTAGCGGCAGCAGCCCACCCATCGCAGCTGCAGGGCACGAAAGGTGATCAGCCTGTTTACGCCGCTGATGGCAAACTCGCACTGCCGAAAAACTATCGCGAGTGGGTGTTTCTTTCTTCCGGGTTCGGTATGAATTATTCGAACAGTGGCGGAAGTCATCCCATGTTCACCAACGTCTATACCTCACCAGCGGCCTATCAGGGCTTCAAGTCAACTGGCAAATGGCCCAACGGCAGCCAGTTTGTCGTGGAGATCTACTCGCCTGCGCAAGGGTCGATCAACAAATCCGGTTATTTCCAGGATGAATTCAAAGGACTGGACGTAGAAGTGAAAGACTCTTCGCAGAAGAATGAGTGGAGTTACTACAACTTCAATGCCGGCGAAAAGACGGCTGAAGCCCTCGGAGGCGGCGCCTGCAGCACCTGTCACTCTGAACACGCGGCCGTGGAGCATACCTTTGTCCAGTTCTATCCCACGCTTCTCAGCTTTGCCCAGGAGAAGCACTTGCTGAAGCCGGGAGTCGCAATCCGCTAACGCGGCTCGTGCCCGGGGGAACCATGCGAGAGTTATTTCGAAAAGCTTATTACTTTCTGAACCGCAACCGTCTTCAGCATGAGCTGGAGCAGGACATGGCCGCACATCGTGAAATGCTCAGCCCGGAACAGCGCAAAGCCTTTGGCAATCCCGCCGTATTGCGGGAACATGCCAATGCTGCATGGGGCCTTGGCTGGCTGGAACGCTTCCTGCAGGATGTCCGTTTCGGTGCGCGCATTCTGCGCCGCTCTCCCGGACTCACTTCCACAGCTGTCATTGTGCTCGCGCTCGGCATCGGCGTGAATGTTACTGCCTTCAGTTTTGTTGACGCTATCTTCTTTCGTCCATTGCCAATTCACGATCCTTACTCTCTCGTCCGCTTCACCAGCATCTTCAAGCAAGGATCATCTACAGACGTCGCCTACCCTGCGGCCGTTTTTTATCGTGACCACTCAAGCGCTCTTCAATCTGTGATCGCGCAGATGAGAACCGAGATGACACTGGGTGAAGGTGCAACTCAGAGTGTTCACACTGCGCTGGTTACATCGAACTACTTCACTGACCTTGGCATCTCTGCATCCTACGGTCGCACCTTTGATGCAAGAATTGATGGTGCCAGTGATGCACCAGCCACGGCCATGTTAGGCTACGCATTTTTCAGGAGCCGTTTCGGCGGTGACCTGAGTATCGTCAACAAGACCATTCGTATCAATGACCGTCCCACAACCGTTATCGGTGTTGTATCTTCGCAATTTCACGGGCTTGATCCTGATGGCGCTGACGTGAATGACGTATGGCTTCCAATCGAAAAAGCAACGTATTTCGTTCCCGCCTCAAAGATTCTCTCCAGCTTTGATCAGGATGAATCCGGGGTGCGGATGTATGGACGCTTTAAACCGGGTATAAGCTTCAAAGCAGGCGAACAGGCGCTGATGCCGTTGGCGCAGGAATTGTTGCAGGAACATCCGGAGCAGATGCATGAGGGCGATCACCTTCGCGCTGCGGCTGGCGGCTACGCTGCCGAGTTCCAATCGCAGGACCTTCCCGGATTTGGTCTTCTCGCAGCGATGACGTTGTTGATCCTTTTTGCGACGGGAGGCAATCTGGGGAATCTGCTGCTTGGCCACGCCGTGATCCGCGAACGCGAAATCGCCATACGGCTCTCGCTCGGGGCCACGCGTGCTCGCGTGCTTCGGCAACTCATTACTGAAAGTTTTCTCCTGGCCGGAATGGGCTCCGCAGCCGCTCTGCTGCTGAGCTGGTACGCCGTGCGAGCCATTGTGGCACTGATCCTTGGACGAGCGGGTGCACTGGATATGACTCCGGATTGGCGCATCCTCGTGGTTTGCTTTGCTCTCGGACTGATTGCTTGCGTGATATTCGGCTTCCCGGCTGCTCGCCAGCTTTCGGCGCAACGCCATCGCGCCTCACGGCTGCGCACCTTT
>DASUBD010000246.1:0-6151 GCA_035763445.1 Candidatus Angelobacter sp. | reverse complement strand
GAGATAGCCGTAGAGCGCTACATTGGCCATCATCATCTTTGGAAATCCGCCAAGCCCTCCCGGCCAGAGTGCCGCATCTTGCAAGCCGAACGTCCATCCATGGCTCAGCAAGCCAAGATCAATCGCCAAACCGATGCTTGCCAGCACCACAAGGTCAGCCCAGTTGGCAGGCTTCGGCCATGAGTGAAGCACAAACGGGACGAGCACGGGGATGGCGACGAGCACCAGTGCCAATTGCCAGTGAAACGTCCCGCGCGGCAAAGTGAGCACAAAATATGGAGCTGCCAACGATGCCGCTGCCGCCACTCGTCCCACCGGTCCACTGAGTAATCGCCGCAGGAATGGCCCCAAACCAAAACCAAAAAGCCAGTAAGGCGCAAACAGTATCGCGAATGCAAGGAAAGTGGAAAGCGGATATTCATCAACCGCTTTGAGATGAAAAAAGCGCGCTACAACCCAGAGCACAGCCAGCAATGCGAGATAAGCTATCCCTCCGGCGAGAAGACTGGAGGCGCGGAGCTGATATTCACTTTCAGCCTCAACAGCACGCGCCTGATCAGAAATCTGCATCTGCTTAGCTCTGATCGCCTTTTACGCGGCACGCCCTGCGTCCGCGTCTAGCGGGTGAGCCAGCCTCGCGAGCGCACCGTAACCACCGCAAAAGGGAAGATCCAGAACAGCCCAAATAGTGAATAGTAAGAATACAAAATGGCATAGAAGAAATCAGGTGAGCGTTCACTGCGCAGGTAGTAAAGCGAATTGAGGGCTGAGACCAGGGCAATCACGATCATCAGGCGGAACAGAGAATGCGGATGCTGCGGCACGGTGAACACCAGCAACACCAGGCAAGCATAGTGCACTGGATAGCGCAGGTTCGTGATCAAGCGGTCGAAGATAGAAATGATCCTCGAAGCCAGAGGGCGCTTCCACACAATGCCAAGAAAAAGCAGCTCTTCGCGCACGTAACTGCGGTCCCAGCGCAGCAGCATGCGGCAAAGCTTGGAGTAAGAGACGGGCGTGAGCGTGTGCACAATGGCGGACCGCTGGTACACCGTGTCATAGCCGCAAGCTAGAACCAGGTTCGTCAGCGAGCGGTCTTCGCCCACAGTGCAGGGCGTCCCGAGAAAGGTCTGTTCCACCCAGCGCTTCACCACCTGCTGCACCACTGAAGCTCGATAGGCTGTGAGTGCGCCGGGGCAGCAATACACGGTGCCGTAGCCGGACTCAGATGCCCGCAGCATATCGAAGGAGAGAATGTAGCGCACGTGCAGCATGCGCGGAATGATTCCCTGCCGGCGGTTGTAAACTTTCACCTTGCCGGCAACAGCTCCCACACGGGCATCACGGAACGGTCCGGCGATGGATAGCAGTGAGCCCGTCTCAATCACACTGTCAGAATCCAGCGTGACCAGAACTTTTCCGCGTGCAATCCGGAAGCCGGTGGCCAGTGCCTCACGCTTGCCGCAGTTCACCGGCAGGCGCTGCGTAACAATCTGGCCCGGGTATTGCGCCGCTGCCTGTTTGATATGAAACCATGTGTCATCCGTACTGCCATCGTCAACCACCACCACCTCCAGGCGGTCGCGTGGATAGCTGGCCTGCATCACGGACTCTATCGATTTCCGCACCATGGCGCCTTCGTTATATGCAGGAATGATTACGGTGAGGGGTGGCGCATCTTCCATGGTGGCTGAAGGAGAGCTCTTATAGCGGAACCAGAGCACAGTGCGGAATGCCAAAAGCAAGGAACCCATCAGGCTCCATAGAATTGCAGGACGAATGATCAGCCGCGCCCACCGGCTGGTTTCCAGGTCCAGCATCATGGGCTGAAACCAGTCCCATTCAATCGCGCCATAGATCAGTAGCGCCAGACCGGCAAGCACAATGGCACAGAGCACGTAGTCCCATGAGTCAGGTGTCTCATGGGTGCGGTAAATGTCCCAGTCAGGTTGTTGCGGGCCATTTTGAATAGCTGCAATGAACCGCTCCGGCAACGCCGGAACGGAAGGAAGTTTTTCTACAATCTCAACCTGTTCCATCTGACTCCCTGAGGCCCGTGACTTCACGATCCAAATAAGATGCAAACCTATTTTGAGGTGGCGATTAAGTTAGTTTAATTGAACCCGAACAGCGCGAGAAGTTGTTGCCCGGAGTCCTCACGTTCCGTTGGTGAATCGTCCTTCGCGTAAAAAAGAAGTCTTTACATTTCATGAACGGAGCATTGAACCGATCTTGCACGGCCCATGCTGCTCAAGCCGCAGGATGGAAGGATTGAAGATTAGGAAAATCCCAGAAACTCCTGAGCGGAAAATTGGGGATGTCGAAAAGCAACCCCCGATGAGAATTCCAGGCTACTCGCATCTCAGCGCGATCAGCGGGTCCACGCGAACAGCCCGGCGTGCAGGTACGTAGCAGGCAAGCAAAGCCACAGCAATCAGCAGGAAACCAACCGAGACAAAGGTCAAAGGATCATGGGCGGTCACGCCAAAAAGCTGGCTTGCCATCAGTCGCGTGAGCGCCAGAGCGGCAGCGAGACCAATGACAACCCCCAGAAGCGCCATCCGCGCACCCTGGCCAAGAACCAGACGCATCACATCGCCGGGCTGCGCACCCAGGGCCATGCGCACGCCAATTTCATGAGTGCGCTGCCGGACCAGATGAGAAATCACACCGTAAATTCCAATGCAGGAAAGAACCAGCGCCAGCGCCGCAAACGTGCTCAGCAGGACCATGGAAAGCCTGCGCGCTGCCAGTGACCGCGCCAGCACCTCATCCATGGTCTGAACTGCGTAAACCACATCACGCGAATCCAGTTCTGCAACCGCGTGGCGTACCGCTCCCATTGCCGCAACAGGGTCGCCCTCGGTGCGCAGTACCACTGCCACAGCATCGGCAGCCAGCGGCATGATCTGCTCCGGAAGCTGCATGAAAGGATAGAAGAACTGCGCTTCAATGGCGGATTTGGAATCTCCTCCCGGGCCCCACTGCTTTACGTGCCCAACGATTCCTACAATCTCTGCCTGAACATTGAACTGTTCCAGGTGAACCCGTTTGCCGATGGGATCTTCATGAGGGAAATAGGTGCGGGCAAAAATGTCATCGATGTCGATGACCACCGGGGAGTGCTCATTGTCCTGCGTGCTGATAAAACGGCCGCGCTGCAGCGTCAGGCCCATGGCTTGCTGGAAACCTGCCTCTGCGAGGTAAAACATGGCCTGCGGCATCTCGTTGTCATTGGCGGGCTTGGGCCGGCCTTCAATCCAAAATGGCAAGGACGAATCATGAATCATGGGCCGAGAGCCAAGCGTAACGGAAACCGCCTGCACGCCGGGGATGGAACGCATCTTCTCATCAAACTGGCGCAGTCGCGCGCGCGTTTTGGCGGAGGTGGTGGTTGGTGACGAAGGCATGGAAACTGTGAACGTGATGGCGTGACCTGGATTGTATCCGGGATTCACGCGCCATAACGCGGCCAGGCTGCGCAACATCAGTCCTGCGCCAATCAGCAGAACCAGTGACATGGCAACTTCGCCCGCGACAAAGATTCGTTGCAGGTGCTGGCGCGCAACGCTGACGCCTCGGCCTCCTTCTTTCAGCACCGTCTGCACATTCACCTGCGAACCCTTCAGCGCCGGCGCAAGACCGAACAGTAACGCGGCGAATAAAGTAATGACTGTCGTAAAGAGCAACACGCTTCCGTCTACTGTGATCTCATTGCCGCGCGGCAACGTCCCGGGCAGCAGGTTGAGCCCCAAGCGCGTGCCATAGACAGCAAGCAGAAAACCAAGAACACCGCCCACGCCGGCAAGCAAAATGCTTTCGGTAAGGAGTTGCCGGATCAGGCGAATCTGGCTGGCGCCCAGCGCCGTGCGAATGGCGAATTCACGCGTTCGGCCAAGAGAACGCGCAAGCAACAGATTCGCCACGTTAACGCATGCGATCAACAGCAGGAGCCCGACTGCGGCCAGCAGCACCAGCAGCAACGGCTGGACGTTGCCTACGATGTCCTGCTTCATGGAAACCAGCGCGATGGTGAGCTGCTGGTCAGCCACAGGGTAGGAGGCCGCCAGGTTGCGCGCTACCACATCCATATCAGCCTGCGCCTGGGCCAGCGTGACTCCGGGTTTCAACCGCCCGATCACCCGCGCACTCACAGAAATGCGGCGGTCGCGAAAAGAGGGATCGTTCCATTGCCCAATGGCCGTGTACACATCGCGACTCTGGCCATAGAAAGTGAAATCCGTAGGCGCCACGCCGATCACCGTATATGACTTGCCATTCAAGATCAGCGATTTTCCAATGACGTCAGGAGAAGAACCGAATTTGCGCTTCCAGAATCCGCCGCCCAGAACCACCACCGGCGCCGCGCCAATCTGGTCATCGTCAGCGCGGAATGTCCGGCCCACAACCGGATTGGCGTCCAGCGTGGAAAAGAAATCTGCCGAAACCATGTAGGCGCTCAGGCGTTCTCCTTCGCTGGAGCCCGTCAGGTTGTAATCCTGGTTTCGGTACAAGGCGAGCGATGAAAAACTCTTGTTTTCTCGCTGCCAATCGAGGAAATTCAGATATGAGGCAGGCGCCCGGTCAACCCCTGGCGCTTTTCCATAAACAGCAACAAGCTGATCGGCGTGAGGATGGGGAAGCGGGTTCAGCAGTACGCCGTTGACCACGGTGAAGAGCGCCGTGTTAGCACTGATGCCGAGCGCGAGGGTAAGAATGGCAATTGCGGCAAAGGCCGGCGATTTCAGCAGGCCTCGCAACGCATAACGCACGTCTTGCATAAGTGTCGTCATCAGGAGCGTTTCCTCGCAGCAAGTATGCTATCCCAGAACCAAAAACGAGGGTTTGTCAACAAATTCACCAGTTTGGCAAAACAACTGGAACTCTGCTGAGCAACATCTTACCTCTATGGAACTACGATTTCCCCTGCCGTTTACGCAACGGATTTGGCATAATAGGGTTCGCTCTGGTGTTACTCTGGACTTCAGTAGACAAGGATTGATTTTGCGCCTACTTGAAGGGCGGAACACCTCATGAAGTTTGCCTCGCGTGTTTTCACGCCTACGAAAAACCGCCGGCTCAATGAGCTGGCCGGGTTTCTCCTGTTTGCCTGTTCGGCCATACTTTTTCTGGCCCTGGTGAGCTACTCACCCCGGGACCCCTCGCTCAATACCGCTGCCTCTGCCTCACTGGCCTCGCATTCGGCCAGCAACTGGATTGGCCTGTTTGGCGCCATGATCAGTGACCTGATGCTGCAGAGCGTCGGCGTATGCGCCTTCCTGCTGCCTCTTGCCCTCACGCTGCTGGGAGCGCGCTGGTTCAAGTCTCGGGATGTGGCGTCCCCCGGAGCCAAGGCGCTGGGCGCAGCCATTTTGCTGGTCTTTTCGCCGGCGCTGCTTGCCCTGCTTCCCTTCCACCTGCATTGGAAGGGCGCAATTCCCATTGAGGGCTTACTGGGGCGCATCCTTGGCGATGTGCTGCTGCACTATTTCAACCTGGTCGGCGCTTATATTGTGGCTGCGACCGTGGTAGCAATAGCGCTCTATCTTTCCACCGCGTTTTCCTTCAGCTCAGCGCAGATCTGGGCGCAGACGCGCTTTGCGTTTGCCTTCGCTGCGTGGCAGCGCTTCCAGGACTGGCGCGCCGCCCGTTCCAAGAAGCAAGCCGAGGCCGCGCTGGACCGCCGCCGCATGGCCGACCGTCGCGCATCCGGGCAGATTGTTGCTCCACGCCAGCCAATGGCGGCTGAGCCGATGAGATTAGGTATTGAACGCACGTTTGAGTCTCGAGAGATTGAAGCTGAACCGCAAGGTCCTTCAGCCGCTCAAGTTCCTGTCCCATCAGCGCCTGTTACGCAGACCGTATCAGCTCCGGCGCAAGCCATGGGATCGGCTGAAGCTGAACCGGCGGTTAGCACTCGCGCAGATCTTGAGCGCAAGGGTAAGACGGTGATGCCCAAGATCGCCGCCAACGGTTACAAACTCCCGCCCAGCTCTCTGCTGCATCGCGCTGACGAACAGCAGGCCATCAATGAAGGTGAGCTGAAAGTGCTGGCTGAAGTTCTCACGGAGAAGTGCGCGGAGTTTGACGTGCTCGGCTCCGTGACCCAGATCAATCCCGGCCCCGTGGTCACCACCTATGAATTCAAGCC
>DASUBD010000245.1:0-12920 GCA_035763445.1 Candidatus Angelobacter sp. | reverse complement strand
GACCAGATTTCGTCGGGCGTCTTCTCCCAGGGATAAACGTGCACCATCCAGCCAAAGATGTGCGGCATAAAAGTGCCGCCCGCAGCTTCGCATTCTTCGCGCGTGGTGATTGAGCCATTCAGGCCAAAACGCGGATGCTTGGCCAGCATCTCGTAGCCATGGCCCTGGGGTGGACGGCACATGTTCACGTGCTGATGCCACTGGGCCACACTTAACGGGACCCGCTCGTTGAGCTGCGCTTCTGTGAAATTGACCGGGGCTGTATACATGGCGCCGATCAGCTTGTAATCATTGCCATGCTTTTCATAAAGCAGCGATGTCGGCTTGGTGGGATCAAACTCAAACGCAGCGCCCATGGCATAGAGATAGTTGGTGAAGTGGTACATTTTTTGCGGAACATTGGGCAGAAAGATCTTGTAGCCGTCTGCCAGGGCATTATTGTAGTCGCGATATCTTTCCAGCGCCGGCCGCACTGCTTCTACTACTTTCTCCGCTCGTTCATGGTCTCCCGGCTGCGGATCGCGCAGGGTGCTCATGTGCATGTGGCCATCCATATGGTCGTGATGGTGATGGCTCATGGCCTGCGTGGTGGCATTCAGGTCGCCCTGAGCGGCCGCGGGCTCCTGCGCCTGCAAGTAAACGCCCATGGTGGCGCACACTGCCAGAATCAAGAGATGTTTCATCAGTGTTTCCCCCGGGTGATGTTGCCCAGAATAACCAAACCCGCTGGAAGCGCAAAAGTTACTAACGGATGGGCGGAGAAGGCTTATTCCAGGCTCGATGAGGAAACTTTATCAAGAATCCAGGGTTAGAATCTGCCGAAAAAGGGGGAACCTGATGCCGAACCATCTTCACCGGATTTTGACGCTTGCGGCCGCAACAGCCATGCTGTTGCCCATCGGCGTGAACGCCCAGCAATCTGACCAGCAGCCGGACAAGAGCCAGTCGCAGTCGCAAAGCGATCAGTCCACGCAGTCACAGCCGGACCATCCACATCGCGGCCGTGGTATGCGTGGGATGCGCGGCGGACAAGGCATGGGTGCTCTTGCCCAGAAGCTCAACCTTACTGACGACCAGAAACAGCAGTTCCGCCAGATTCACCAGCAGATGATGAAGCAGGCCAGGACCATCCATACGGACAGCTCCCTCACCGCCGATCAAAAACGCGACAAGATGCAGCAGTTGCGCAAGCAGTCGCACCAGCAGATGTTCAGTATCCTGACGCCGGAACAGAAAGACCAGCTCAAACAGCTCCGCGAGCAACACCAGAAGGAAATGCAGGAGAAAAACAAAGGCAAAAGCCCCGGTGACCAGGCTTCGGCCAAATCGGTCCCCAGCAGCGCGGCCGATGACGACGATCCCTTTGCGGGCATGACCAGCGATGATGATGATCCCGTCATGTGAAGCTGCTAAAGCACGTGAATACTCGGACCTTCGAAGCAGCTGAGTACCTCAAACAGCCGCGTTTGGCTATACTCTTGCTCCATGCCGTCCTACATTGAGTGGGTCCGGAGCGTCTGCCTCGGCCTGCCGCACACAACGGAGAAGATCCAGTGGGTGCATGATCTGCTCTTCTGCATCGGCGGCAAGATGTATTGCGTGGTCAATCTTGAAGCGGGGCTGAGTCCCACAAAAATCGCATTCAAGTGCACGCCGGAGCGCTTTGCCGAACTGGTGGAGACTGAAGGCATCATCCCTGCGCCGTATATGGCGCGCAATCACTGGGTAGCTTTCATCAAGATGGACGCACTGCGCCAACAGGAAATCAAAGAGCTGATCCGCGAGTCCTACCAGCTTGTACTTGAAAAATTGCCCAAGAAGCTGCAAGTGGAATTAGCGAGCAGCAAGCCCAAAGAATCCAGCAAGGCAAAAAAGAAGGCCCGCCGAGCTACTGCGAAATAAGTCTCTCTGCCGCTGCTTTGCCTGACTTGATGCAGTCAGGAATCCCCACTCCATGGAATGAATTGCCGATCATCTGGAATCCCGGCATGTCAGCCAGAATCTTCTCCATTTCGGCTACGCGTTCCAGATGTCCGGTGGAGTACTGCGGCAGCGCGCAATCCCAGCGGTAAATGTGGGCGAACAACGGGGTTTCCGTTACGTGCAGTATCTCTTTTATCTCGGCCAGCATGGTGGAAAGCAGCCAGTGGTCGGTTTGGGTGATAAGATCCGGCACGCGCGAACTGGAAACAAAGCAGCGCAGCAGGGAAGCTCCTTGCGGGGCGCGAAAGGGAAACTTACGGTGCACAAAAGTACAGGCAAGCATCTTGCCGCCTTCCGTGCGAGGCACCAGAAATCCGTGGCCGTCAGGAAGGGTAATGGGACGGTCGTAGCCGATGACTACCGCGGCTGAAGAGCTGTATTTGATCTGCCGCAATCCAGTCGCCAATGCCTGATCAACCTCATGCAGAAGCGTGGCCGATGACTGAGCGGGCGTTGCCAGTATGACGGCGTCAAAGGGCTCGCTGCGCGATTCGGTCTTCACCACCCAGCCCGTTCCGCAACGCTCAATCGCAGTTACCGGCTGAAGCAGGCGCACATGATCCATGGGCAGCTCTGCGGCGGCGGCATTCACCATCTCCTGCATTCCGTTCCTGAGGGAAGTAAAGAGCGGTTGCGGTGGAGCACTCGACCTGGTTCTCGTCTTTTTTGCTTTCAGGGTTGCGCGCACCAGGCTGCCTGACTCGCGCTCCATCTCGGCAAAGCGCGGAAGTACTGCGCGCACGCTCATCTGGTCCGCATCGCCGCCATACACGCCGGCCAGCAGAGGTTCTGCCACACGGTCCACCATCTCCTGGCCAAAGTGCCGGCGGACAAAGTCAGCGACCGATTCATCGCCATTGTGACTTCCCGCCGCGGAAAACCACTCTTTCGCCATTCCCAGCTTGGTTGACCAGGAAAACAGGGGCGTGGTAGCCATGGGCATGATGCGCGTAGGCACCATAAATTCAAGTCCGTCCGGTATTGGCACGAGTCTTCCGTGTACCACGATGTACGTCTTGCGGTCGGAATCATTAGAGCTGATCAGTTGATCGGCGATGCCCAGATCGCGACAAAAGTCCGCGCCTGCGAGCTTCATGGTCAGGAAAGAATCTGGCCCGGCCTCCAGCACATATCCATCGCGTTGCTCGGAGCGGATAACTCCGCCCAGCCGCCCTGATTTCTCCAATAGCAGCCAATCCAGGGCTGCGCCACTGCGGCGCGCCCGCTCCAGATAAAAGGCGGCGGCAAGGCCGGCAATGCCGCCTCCGATGATGGCAATTCGCTTCATCGGGAAGACGAGAGCGCTCCTGCTGAAACTCCCAACCGGCTTGCAGCCAGGCTGGCCAGCGCGGCAATCAGCGTGGAGGAATCATTCAGTGACTCAGGCCGCCAGAGTTTCATGCCTTCGTCCGTGGCAAACTGCCGGAACGCGATATCAATGTCATACAGAACCTCAACGTGGTCGCAGACAAATCCAATGGGCGCAATGACTACACCCTTGTGGCCCTGTTTCTTAAATTCCAGGATTGCCGATTCCACTGTGGGTCCAAGCCATGGCCCACCGGACATTCCCTGGCTTTGAAAGGCAAATTGCCGCAAGTCATTGGTAACCCCGGGAACTTGTTCTCCCACCAGCCGCGCCGTTTCTTTGGCCTGCTGCTCATAGGGATCGCCGGCCTGGATGGTGCGTGTGGGCACGCTGTGCGCGGTAAAAATAATGGGCGCCGGACGCCCCAGAGCTTCGCTTGCGCGCCGCCAGGCCGGCTGCAGCCGCTCAGCAAACGCATAGATCAGTCCCGGATGGTCATGCCACGACTCGATGAACTCTACCGCGATCTCCTGCTTCATCTCCGCCATCAGGGCTTTGCGATACAGGCCGGTGCTGGTGGAGGAATTCTGCGGCGCCAGGCAGATGGCCAGCACATGCTCCACGCCGTTGGCCATCATCTCCTTTACAGTGTCAGCTATAAACGGTTTCCAGTTGCGCATGCCCAGGTAGACCGGAACCGTAAGCAACTTTTGCAGCCCTTCGGCCTGCTTGCGCGTCAACTCAGTCAACGGAGATTTGCCGATCAGGGTATAGCGATGGCGCACTTCTTCAATCACCGCTTCCGGGACCGGCCGGCCTCCGGTGATGGATTTCATGAACTCAGGAATCTGGTCAGGCGAATCAGGGCTGCCGTGGGCCAGCAGCAACACTGCTGCTTTTTGCGGACTCATCGCACTGCTCCCTCCACTCCTTTATGCGGCGCACTCTCACGTGCTGCAGATTTGCCACCTGCATACTTCACGCTCAATTCTCTTACAAAATCCACCAGGGCGCGCACGTGATCCACCGGTGTCTCCGGCAAAATTCCATGGCCAAGATTAAAGATGTGTCCCGGACGTCCTCCGGCCTGCCGCAACACCGTGTCCGCGCGCTTGCGCAACTCCTTCTGCTCTGCGAACAACAGCACCGGGTCGAGGTTCCCCTGCACCGCGCCGCGAAACTCCAGGCTGCTCCATGCCTGGTCCAGAGGAAAGCGCCAGTCCACCCCAATTACTTCGGCTCCGGTTTCTTTCATGGATGGCAGCAGCGTAGCCGTGTCCGTGCCGAAATAGATGACGGGAACTCTGGTCTTCTGCAGCGTGCGAACAAGGTCTGTGGAGAAGGGCAGCACGTACTCGCGATAGTCTTCCACGCTCAGGCAGCCCACCCAGCTGTCAAAGATCTGCAGGGCATCTGCTCCGGCCTTCACCTGCTCCGCTGCATAGGCAGCCAGCACCTGCACCAGTTTATTCATCAGCTGCCGCCAGGATGCCGGTTCGGTGTACATCAACTTCTTGGTATGAATGTAGTTACGTGATCCGCCACCCTCAATCATGTAACTGGCCAGAGTAAACGGCGCACCGCAAAAGCCTATGACCGGCAGCTTGTCTCCAAAGTGCTTCACCACCTTGCGCACTGATTCCGCCACATAGCCCAGTTCCTCAGCGCGATTGGTTACCAGCGCATCCACGTCCTTCTGCATTCGCAGAGGCCGCTCAATCACCGGGCCTTCACCGGCTTCAAAGCGGAAGGGAAGTCCCATGACTTCCAGCGGCAGCAGCAAATCGGCAAAGATGATGGCCGCGTCAACATCCAGCTTCTCCGCGGCGGTAATCGTAACCTCGGCAGCAATCTCCGGGGTTTTGCAGATTTCCAGGATGGAATGTTTCTTGCGCACCGCCCTGTACTCCGCCATATAGCGGCCCGCCTGGCGCATCAGCCAGATTGGCGTTACATCCACGGGTTCACAGCGGCAGGCGCGGACAAACCTTGAGTTGGGCGCGGACATTGTCTAAGAAGGTTAGCATAGCGGTGTGGTCCGCAATTCTGCTCGATGGTTCAGGACCAGGCTCTTAATATCTCCTAAAGGACCTCCTTTCCATTCTCCCTCCCAGGGCCGTATGATGGAGCCCCATGAAAAAGAAGCTCCTGCTCTCCTGGAGCAGCGGCAAAGACAGTGCGTGGTCTCTGCATTTGCTGTGGCAGCAGGGCGAATACGAAATTGCCGGCCTGCTCACGACCATTAACCAGGCTTTTGATCGGGTTGCCATGCACAGCACCCGGCGCGAACTGGTGGAATTGCAGGCGGAAGCCGCGGGCCTTCCGCTCATCACGGCTGCCTTACCATGGCCATGCTCCAACTTTGAATACGAGCGCATCATGCAGGGCGTCTGCCGCACCGCAATAGAGCAGGGCGTGAGCGCCATTGCTTTTGGCGACCTCTTTTTAGAGGACATCCGCGCCTACCGTGAACGGCAACTGCAGGGTACCGGTCTTGAGCCCATCTTTCCGTTATGGCAGATTCCCACGCGTCAGCTCGCGGAAGAAATGATTGCCGGCGGTCTGCGAGCGAAGCTCGTCTGCATAGATCCTAAAACGCTTCCTTCTGACTTTGCGGGCCGCGACTTTGATCGCCAACTGCTTGCGGATCTTCCACCGAACGTAGATCCCTGCGGCGAAAACGGCGAGTTTCATACGTGCGTCTACTCTGGCCCCATGTTCCAGCATGAGATCCCGGTTTCCAGCGGCGAGTGTGTTGAACGCGAGGGCTTCTGGTTTGCCGATCTAATCCCTGCAGCAGCTGAATGTTCGGGGAAGCCCTGAACCCCTCTGTTATTGAAGAGCGCGCACGAACTCCAGGACAGTCTAAAATTGCCGTGAGCTTCAGGAGTGGCCATGGTCGATTCAAAGACAGATCCAAACCGACGTCTCGGTCTTGCATGGCTCCTGCTTACGGTTGCGTTCGGACTACACATCCTGGATGAAGCTCTTACCGGCTTCCTTTCCGTATACAATCCCACAGTCGCCGCCCTTCGGGCAGAGTACTCGTGGTTCCCCATGCCGCAGTTTGACTTTAATTCCTGGCTCTGGGGATTGATTTGTTTTCTGCTGGTTCTTTTTGCCCTGACCCCGTTCTTCTTCCGCAACGCGCCTTGGGTGCGCCCGATAGGATATCTCATGGTTGTGGTTCAGATCTTGAACGCAGCCGGTCACACGCTGGGAACCATTACAGCACAGACTGTGGCTTCGGTTCACTTCCCCAGGCCGGCGCCGGGTTTTTACTCATCACCTCTGCTGCTGATCACCGCTTTATATGCGCTTTACGCTCTCTCCAGTTCAAGCCAGCAGCATTTGCCGCTCAGAGTCGCAGGAAGTGGACAGCGCTAATCCGTCTGAATGCATGTCTTTCGCATTGTCCGATAAAGGCAAGACTACTTTACGATGAAATAATACTGAGACTCCCGCATGTACCGCAGCCCGGATATTCGCTCTTTGTCGCGCCGAGTGGGCATCAGCATCCTGCTCGGTGTGATCATTGCCGCGATCGGATCCGTTCTTGAGGCAATCCTCGATCATCACTCCATCATTGGCTTAGAGTCTCTCGACGACATCGTCATCGGCGTGATTGCCGCAATCATGGTTTTTGCATATGAGCAGAGGCGCCACCGGGCAATACTCAACAAAGTTCGCGTAATCGCGGCTATGAATCACCACGTTCGCAATGCCCTGCAAACCATTTCATACGCGCCTTACACTGAACAGGAAAAACAAATTCGCCTGCTCGGCGAATCAGTACAGCGGATTGAGTGGGCATTGCGTGAGATTCTTCCTGCAGAGGAGACAGCCCCAGATGCACTCTTTTCCCATCAGCCGCCTCCGCCATCTCAACCGCATTCCGCGCCGGCAAACAGAAATAAGATGAGAGCTTAGTCAAGAGACTGGCTCCAAGCAGAAAGGCGAGGAGATGTCCCTCCCCGCGCATTCCCCAAGACTACGTGGTTCTACTTCAAAATGGTGGAGCAAAAAGTTGAATCCGGACCGAATGGACCGCCGCACTGAGTTGTCTGGGTGAACTGGTTTGCCTGACCAAAATCTTTCAGCGTGTCAGGATAATCAATTCCATAGTGAAAGCCGCTCTTGCTCAGCGTGTACCACGGATAAATGCAGAATGGTCCGCCGTAAGTGGCACATGTCAGCGCCACTTCCGCTTTGCCGCCTTGATCACTTACGGCAGCAAAATTTTTCGGACTGGAGCCGTCGCCAAAGACCACGCTTTTGATCTGAATAGGTGAGAATCCCGCCCACGAATCGGCATTGTAAGAATCACAAAACGTCTGCCCCGGTACGCAGAAGGCATCGCCTCCGGTGAAAATTGAGGCGTGTCCGATCTCCGAGACAAAAGAATTCGGAGCATCGTTCACCGTGCCCCAGGCGAGTGCATTGCCGATTTGCTGAGTATCAAACGCGGGCATCAGAGGGCCATCTGATGGCGAGTTGAGAATGATGGTACCGTTGTGCCCGGTCGTAACATCAGTGACCGTGATGTGGAATCCATCAGCCGCGGCCGTTGTGAAATAGTGCACTTTAACCGTGTCTCCGGCGTGCATCACCAGAGGATTCCCCGGATCAGCCGAATCTTCCAGCATGGCGTTGAATGCCGTGGTCTCAGTGGAACTCTGGGCTGATTTGTTGTTGGGAACCACCTTGAATACCGGAGAGCAGGCGGTGAAAGTATTGGGAGAGAAGTTCACACTGAACCCGCCGTCGCTGAAACATTTGGTTACAAGCGAGTCCGGATAGAACTGCAGCTCAACAAAAGCCTGGTTGAAGAGGCTATGCGGATCGGTAACAGTCCCGCCGAACCAGAACGTTGGGCCAACATCCGAGACACTGGTGCGGCCATTGGCGGGCAACACCACCGTCCAGGTGAGATCGCGCGCGGAACCGGGAGCGGAAGATACCGGTGTCAATTCCGGCTCGTCGTGGCCCGTGCAGCCTTGTGAGTAGTTCACTTCAAACTGGCCGGGTATGTAGAGAGGATGATGTGCCAAACATGCCCTGGTGGTTTGGGCATGGCTGACAATGGAGAAAACAGCGATGCTGGCGAGAAGCGATAGAAAGTTGCGCATGGTGCCTCCGGGGAAAGCCCTGGCGCAATTGGCGCTATGCGCCAGAATGGGGCAAAAGTCTAGCACAATATGCCTGCAGTGTTCTTCATTCCCCGAGTTCGCGAAGCTCTTGCAGTTCCTTGCCGGTTAGCTTGCGCCACTCACCCGGAGCCAGGTCTTCCAGGCGCAAGTCGCCAATGGCAACGCGGACAAGACGCAACGTGGGATGCCCGACCGCCGCGGTCATCCGCCTTACCTGACGATTGCGGCCTTCTCGCAATGTGATTTCTATCCACGCAGTAGGCACGGACTTGCGGAAGCGGATGGGCGGATCGCGAGGCGGCAAACCGGGCTCCGCTGTCAGAAGCTTTACTTTCGCAGGTCTTGTTCGTTGTCCCTGGATCATCACGCCCTGGGTGAGTTGCCGCAGGGCATCCTGGTCAGGGATGCGCTCCACCTGTACCCAATAGGTGCGCGGATGTTGGAATCGAGGATCGGTAAGCCGGTGTTGCAGAGCGCCATCATCAGTAAGCAGCATCAGACCTTCACTGTCATGATCAAGGCGGCCGCAAGGATAGATGTTCTTTATGGGAATAAAATCCCGCAGGCTTTGTCTCTCGCCAGAAAACTGGCTGAGCACTCCATAGGGCTTATGAAATAAAAGGTAGCGGAAGGCCACACATCAGCTTACGCGACAAGATGGGACGTAAGAAGCACAATGGGCGCTGACACTAGATGGAGATGCCCCGGTCAGGACTGCGCTGCCTTTCCGGGTTTTTTAGTGCGCCTGCGCCCACGCGCTTTATCCAGACCAAATACCCGTAGTTACCATGGTCATGAAGCCGCCTGTGGTCGTACATTCCGATGCTGCGTACATCGGAGTGCAAGAACAAAGGCCAGCATCCATGCCCTATCTCCATGATTGCGAAGTACGGCCGGGATCCCTGATAAATGCGTCAGATGTAAAGACGTGCAAATTGCCAATTGGCAAACTGCAGAAATTCCTTTTTTGCAAAACGGTTCTGTCAGCGCAAGAAATAAGATGATCCTAATCCGCAGACAAAACACCGGGAATTTCAGGTGCGATACCTGCAAGCACACTGCCAACCTCAAGCCCTTTTTGGTAACCGATTGAGTAACAAGGAGCAACGCATATAGAACGCGCGAATACTATTTCTTGCAGTGTCCGTTTTTGGATACGTACTGTGCGGTTCTGGACAAATTGTCTCAGGCGTCAAACGATAGAAAGGGTCGGGGGCAAGGTCCGGCGATGGCATCAGCTCTGCACCAGCGCGTGAAGTAAAATCAAGAAGGTGGCATCTTCACAGCAGATTTATTCGGGACCTGCTCCCGGTCCCGGAATCGTATCCTTCTTCACTGACGTTCGCTCGTTTCGCCAGGACCCTCTGGGAAGCTTCCTTCGCTACACACTCAAATTCGGCGATGTCGTGCGCTATCGCGGATTGTGGGTCACGCACCAGATCACTCATCCGGAGCACATCCTGCAGGTCCTGCAAACCAATGCGGCCAACTATCGCAAAGGCCGCGACTACCGCATCCTGAAACTTTCCCTGGGCGAAGGGCTGCTCACCAGCGAAGGAGCATTATGGCTGCGGCAGCGGAAGATGACGCAGCCGGCCTTTCAAAGCCAGCAGATTGCCGGCTTCATGCGGCTGATGGAAAGACACTCGCTGGAAATGCTGACTCAGTGGGAACAACGTGCTCGCACTGGAGAAGTGTTCGACGCGGTACCGGAGCTGATGCGGCTTACGCTGAACATTGTGAGCCATGCACTGTTTACGACGAGCCTGGAATCCGACCTCGATTGCATTCAGGATGCGCTCACGGTGGGCCGAGACTACTCCGTTGAGCGCGCATGGTCCGTGGTGCGCATCCCGCAGTGGTTGCCAACGCCGGGCAATCGCCGTCATCGCGCTTCGCTGGCTGGTTTTCATTCCGTGATCGATCGCATGATCACCGCGCGGCGTATGACTCCCGATCACAGCAACGATCTGCTCACCATCCTGATGCAGGCGCGTGATGAGACTGGATCGCCCATGCCGGCAAAACAACTGCGCGACGAAGTGGCCACTCTGCTCACTGCCGGTCATGAAACCACCACGCTGGTTCTGGCCTGGGCGCTATATCTGATCTCCACCCGTCCCGAAGTGGTGGAACAGATGGCAGCAGAGATCAGCTTCCTGAACGGCCGCGCTCCCAGCTATGAAGATCTGTCACGCCTGCGCTACACACGCATGGTGGCCGAAGAAACTATGCGCCTTTATCCGCCCGTGTGGGTGATTTCCAGGACGGCCATCAACGATGACGCGATGGGTGGATTTGAAATTCCCGCAGGATCAGAAATCCTGATCTTTCCTTACGTCACACATCGTCATCCGCGCTGGTGGGTTGATCCGGAGAGATTCTGGCCGGAACGCTTCCTGCCCCAGAACTCAGCTGGCCGGCCGCGCGGTGCGTATCTTCCGTTTGGCGCCGGGCCGCGTACCTGCGTGGGTCTGAACTTTGCCATGACGGAAATCCTGGTGGTGCTTGCCCTGCTGCTGCAACGCTTCCGTGTTGAACTGGCTGTGGAGCCCTCTGAGATCCATGCTGAACCGTCAGTTACGCTGCGCCCCAATCCCGGTGTGCCGATCCGATTGAGCCGAATTTGATTTCAGTTGAACTTAAGGTGCTCGCATTCGGCTGCTCTGATATGGCATGCTGTCTTCATATGAAGAACAAGAATAAACGCGATCTCGAGAAGTACTGGGCTGAACAAGCTGCCAAAAAAGCCAAGGCGACCAAAAAGAAAGTCGGCGGGCAGACAGACACAGACAAAAGCAACGCAGGCAAGGGTGCAGGATCCGCGTCCACCAGCGAGTAGCCTCTGGCAATGTTCAACAACAGCGCATTTAACGATTCGACGTATCAGCGGTTGGCTCTTATACTCTGTCCGCCATGAAATTTCCGTTTTTAACACTCCTATCGCTCTGCCTCTTCAGTACTGCTTACGCAGTCTCGCAAACCAACTTCACCGTCGGAACTGCCGCGGCGGCGCCCGGTCAGAAAGCATTTGGCGTTATTGAAGTCCCGGCACGGGCAGACGCCGGAACATCGATTCCCGTCGCCGTCTTTCATGGCGCAAAGCCCGGGCCTGTGCTGGCGCTGGTCTCCGGCCTGCACGGTACTGAGTACACGTCCATCATTGCTCTTGAGGAGCTCATTCAAACGATGGATCCAGCCCAGATTTCCGGGACTGTGATCATCCTTCCTTTGGTCAATATTCCATCCTTCGAGCATAAGGTGCCGCATGTAAATCCGGTGGATAAGAAGAGCATGAACCGGTACTATCCCGGCGATCCCAATGGCTCGCAGACGGACCGCGTTTCATGGGCCATTACCAAACAAGTGGTGGAGCGGTGCGATTACCTGATTGATTACCATGGCGGCGACCTCGACGAAAATCTTCGTCCTTATGCCTATTGGCCCAAATCAGGGAATGAAAAACAGGACGCAATTACACACGATATGGTGCTGGCGTTTGGGCTGGACCACATCATCATTTGGAGCGACCGCCCCAAAGATCCGAATGCGTCGCGATATCTCGATAACACCGCAAACACTCGGGGCAAGCCGGCCATCGCCGTGGAGGCGGGACATTCAGGAACTGTGGAGCGTGAAGATCTGCAACTGCTCGTCAACGGCAGCCTGAATGTGATGCGCTATCTCAAGATGCTGCCGGGAAGTGCAGTCCCGCTCCAGCATCCGGTGTGGATCGGCAAAGTGGACACGGTGGAGAGTGAGCAGCCGGGCATCTTTTATCCTCTGGTGCAGCGCGGGACGTACGTGGCGCAGGGCATGACGATTGGCTATGTGACGGACTATTTCGGACGTACGGTGTTTGAAGCCAAAGCTCCGTCTGCCGGAGTGGTCCTATACATCTGTGCTGTTCCCTCCATGAAAAAAGGTGACACGGTGGCGAACATTGGCGAGGTGGCTGCGAATCCGTAAAAACCTTGATACAGATCCGCGTTCTTTCTCAGCGCACCGTAATGCTAATGCTCTGCTTGAAAATCACCCCGTTGACATCCTTTGCCTGGACTGTCAGGCGGTGAGTGCCAACTGCAATTGGCACGCTTGCGTCCAGAGTGGCTCCGCTGCGGGTTAGAACGGCACGCCCGTCAACATAAACCTGCATGAACGAAACTGCCACTGAATCTCGGCTCGCCGCCAGAACCCTTACCGGCGATGTCACTACCGCGCCATTCGCTGGTGAACAGATAGTCACCGAAGGTGAAACCGGGCCTGGAGTGCATGGAGGCGGAGGCGGAGGTGGTGGGGCACTTACCGTGATATTGATTGTCTGCTTAAAAATCGCCCCGGTGCTGTCTTTCGCTTGCACTGTAATACGGTGTGTTCCCAGTGACATTGGAATCTGCGCGTCGAGAGATGCGCCTGTTTGCGTCACCTGCGCAACGCCATCAACATATGCCTGAACGAAGCGTACAGGGTTTGTGTCG
>DASUBD010000244.1:0-5837 GCA_035763445.1 Candidatus Angelobacter sp. | reverse complement strand
TCAAAAGGCACCCAGCGGAAGCGAGGCGGCTGAAGGCCGCGTCCCAGAGCAATACGATTGGCCAGCTCTGACTCAATGCCAAGCTGGTCGAGCACCCAGTTGGGGAAATTATCTCCTTGCTGCTGGATGACTTTGTTGCGCGCTGCCAGCAGTTCCTTCACGTGCTCGGGGCTTGCGTCATCGTAAGGATAGTTGTAAAGCGCCTTCCATGCAGCCAGATATTGCGGATTTTCCGGCCGCGATGTGGTGGTGGGCACGCTGGGCTCCAGCGGATCACAGGGCAGCGCGTCAAAATCGTCGTCTTTCTCGCCTGGACTGACGAGTTTGGGCGGATGCGAGTGATTGTCAATGGCTTTGATTTTCTGGATCTCGGCCAGCAGCTGCGGGTCGGGAGCTTGCGAAAATGCAGCGCTGCACAAAGCGATAAAGGCGAAGGCAATGATTGTATTCTTCAACATTTGCATGACAGTCCAATGGTATCTGGCCAGCGTAGTGGCAAAAGGGTAAACGGATGCGAGGTTTTATGCAAAGGGGCTGTTTACCGGATACGCACGTTCGCAGCTGCGCCGAGATGATGGTAAAGCGCCCGGTACAACTCGGGAAATTCCGCGCTCCACTGGTTCCAGTCATGGCCTCCGGGAACCACGTGAAATTCGTGCTGGAAATGGTGTTGCTGCAGAAGAGAATCAAACTTTCTGTTTGCCGGCAGCAGCCCCTCCTTGTCACCACAAGTGAGAAAGAAGTATGGTGCTTTTGATACGTCCCCTGAGCGGACAAGCACATAGGGATCGTTCTCGTGCTGATGCTGGCCCTTCCAATCGCCAAAGATGGCCCTGAAGTGCCGCCACTGGGAAATCCGCTTGATGGAAAAAGGACGACTAGGGACATCGATCGCAGGACTCATTGCGCCGACAAAGGCAAAAAGCTCAGGATGTTTCAGACCCAACACGACAGCGCCGAAACCGCCCATGGAGACTCCGAGGATGGCGCGTTGGTCTGGCGTTTGGGCCGCGGGAAATCTCTGCTCAACATCGCTGATGAGATCCTTGATGATGTAGTCTTCGTAGCGGCCTTGCGGGTTGGTGGCGGAATTTACGTAATAGGACTCGTTGCCTTCCGGCATGACCAGGATGAATCCCTTGGCAGCATATTGCGCAACGTCAGAGTAATTCGTCCAGTCGCGGAAGTCGCCGCCACCGCCGCCGTGCAGCAGGTAGAGCACAGGCAGCTTTCGTCCCATGCTGGAGTAGTTGGCCGGAAGAATTACACGGTATGTCATTTCGCGCTGCAAAGATGGGCTGAGGAAACGAACATCCTGCATGGTGACAGCAGATGTAAGGCGCGGGTGGTCGACGATGCGAGACTGCTCTTTGGTGCAAGAGGTGAGCACAAGCAGGCAGAGCAGTACTGCTTGAATGGGTGATTTTGTGGCTTTGAGTATTTCGTGAGATCTCACCTTTACCTCAGCGGCTAAAGCCGGCTCCTCTCGGGCTGCTTATCGCAGACCTAAAGGTCTGCTCCACCCTGGCGATGCTAACAGCCATTTCTATGCAATAAGCACTGCTCACATCAGTCGGAAAGCGGAACTAATCCGCTGCGCTGCTGACGCCGCTGCGTAGCGTCTGCTTGCGGACGGTGAGTTTTTCGATCAGGTCAGCCTTCAGGGCAAAGCCGCGTCCGGCAGTTTGCGGGACAGTGATGAAGCCCTGCGGTGAAACTTCCACGGCAGGTTCAATAATGTCTTCTTTCCAATAGCGCTTTGAAGCAGAGACATCGCCCGGGAGGGTGAAATCGGGGAGAGTGGACAGCGCAATGTTGTGTGAGCGGCCAATGCCTGCTTCCAGCATGCCGCCGCACCAGACAGGAATATTGTTGTGACGGGCCACGTTATGGACGGCAACGGCCTCACTGAAGCCGCCTACGCGGCCGACCTTTATATTGATGATGCGGCACGCGCCCAGTTCAATCGCTGCCCGGGCATCGCGGCGGCCGTGAATAGATTCATCCAGACAGATGCTGGTCTTAAGCTGCCGCTGCAGCTGGGCATGGAAATAAAAATCGTCATGCCAGAGCGGCTGCTCGATCATGAGCAATCCAAACTGATCGAATTTCTTTAAGTGCTCAATCTGCTCCAGCGTGTAAGCGGAGTTGGCGTCGCAGCTCAGGAGAATCTCCGGCCAGCGCTCCCTGATGCGGGTGAATATTTCAATGTCCCAGCCCGGCTTGCATTTGACCTTGATGCGACGGTAGCCGGCGTTCAGCTCGGTTTCAATTTTCTCCAGCAACTGTTCCACCGAGTTCTGGATTCCGATGGAGACACCGCAGGCAATTTCAGTCTGCGTGCCGCCTAACAGCCGCCACAAAGGCATCTGCCGCTCCTGCGCTTCAGCGTCCCAGAGGGCATTTTCCAGAGCGCCTTTGGCCATGCGATGTCCGCGAATTTTTGCCAGCAGTGAGGGAGCGTCCGCGCCCTTTTCCACACTGCAGCCGAGGAGGGCGGGCGCGAGATAGCGCTCAATGGCGTACCACGCGGTATCAATGGATTCGTCACTGTAAAACGGATCTTCACCGGCAACGCACTCGCCCCAGCCTTCCGGGCCGCTGGTGTGCAGGGTAAGAAGAAGAATGCGGCGCTCCGTGGTGCGGCCGAAACTGGTTTCAAAGAAGTGCACCAGCGGCATGCGAATTTCGCGCAGAGTGATGGCTTCAATCTTCATTGCCGTTCTCCTCAGGCGCAGACGCATAGGACCAGTTTTCATCCCAGTGTCCGAGCAGAAATGAGCCGTTGCCTTGCGCGTCACGTTCGTAGCCCAGAGCGGCCAGGCCGGTGCGAAATGCGTCAAGAAACTGCTGGCGATTCCGCTTTTGCACCTCGGCGGCTTTGGGACGGTCAGCATCAGAAGCTTTCCATGCGTAGATCTGCCCGGGGACGCTGACCTTCTTTTCCACTGTGAACTGAGGCGGCATATCTTTTTCCAGAAGATTGAGGACGCGCCGGGACTTGATCCACCACTCCGCAACCAGACGGTCCGTGGGAAGCCCGCCCTGCAGCGGAGAAGAGGAAAATCCGTAGTGATTCACGCTGTACCGGCGCGCGATGGCGCCGAGCCGCACCAGGTTCAGATGAGCATTCTTGATTTCCAGCGGATCAAAGGTCCATTCCAGTAAGTCAAAACCTTTGGCAATGGCGTCTTCACGCTGCGCAAGTTTAAGCCGCCGGCCAAGACCGTGATTGCGGAATGAATCCCGCACCGCCAGCATGTGCGAATGCAGGTAAGGATGGCCATTACGGCTCCCTGGAATGGAGAAGGCGAAGCCGACAAGCTGCGAACCATCAAAGGCGCCGATGATCTGGCCGCCGATTTTTTCGCTCACCACAAACATGCGCAGAGGAACAATGTCCAGATCGTCAAAATTCCAGACTTCCTTCTGCAAATCTACGCAGGCTTTGAATTCCTCAATCCCGCTGCACTTGCGGATGGTAATCCGCTCGACGGCAGGTACCATTGGGCTCACTTCTGCGGGTCCTCCAGGGATTTGGCGTTCTGCCAAAGCGACTCCATCTCCTCCATGGTGCTCTGTTCCAGCGTCTTGCCTTGCTTGGTCAATTCTTCTTCCATCCAGCCAAAGCGCCGGCGGAACTTGCGGTTGGTGCTGCGCAGGGCCGACTCAGGATCAACGGACAGATAACGTGCAATATTCACCAGCACAAAGAACATATCACCTACTTCATCTTCCAGGCGTCGGCGAACCTCTTCCGGCATGGGAGATTTGCTGTGCGGAGTAAGCGATTCCGTGGGAGCCTCTTGAATCTGCTGCTGGAGTTCCACAGTTTCCTCCTCCAGCTTTTCAAACAGCCCGTGGATATGGGGCCAATCGAAGCCGATATGCGCAGCCTTGGAGCTGAGTTTCTGCGCTTCCATCAGGGCCGGCATACGGGAAGAAACGTGGTCCAGAAGATGTTCCGGAGCGCCGTTGGTTGATGTCTGGCCGCCGAGGGCGGCCCGCTGTTTTTTTTCTTCCTTTTTTAGCTCCTCCCAGTTCTTGAGCACCTGCTGGGCATCTTCCGCTTTTACGTCGCCAAAAACGTGGGGATGGCGCCCAATAAGCTTGTTGCTGAGAGCATCGAGGACGTCATCTATGGCAAACAGTCCCTGCTCACGGGCCATTTCTGAGTAAAATAAGACTTGTAATAGAAGGTCGCCTAGCTCTGAGGTAAGCTCCGTCCAGTCTCTGTTATCAATCGCTTCTAATACTTCGTAGGTTTCTTCTAATGTGTAGCGTTTGATGGTATCGAAGGTCTGTTCGCGGTCCCAGGGACAGCCGCCCGGTGCGCGCAGCCGCTCCATGATAGAGACCGCCTTTTGGAATTTTTCCCCGGTGGCTGACACAAAGTAATGCTATCATTGCCCTCACTTCCCCGGTCTTCACATCCTAGGAGACGCCGCCACTGTGCCAGGAAACTCGACGAAGGGCCCTAAGCTTCTTCAAGTAGCAAAAATCAAGGCCGCGATGATAGGCGTGCTGGATGCACGCACCCTTCTGCCCTTTGCCTTCTTCCTTATGCTCGCCTTCCTTGTTGCAATGGCCTGGGGTGGCTACTCCAGTACGCGTGAACTGCTGAACGCGCAATCCTACGTGCAACGTACGCATGAAGTCCTGCACGAGATGGATGGAGTGGAAGACGGGATTCAGGACGCGCGTGAAGCGTGGCTGCACTACGTGCTGACTCCGGAAAAACAGGACCAGGTGAGCTTTGCCGATGCTGAAGTCCGCATCTGGACACAGCTTGCCAACGTCTATCGCCTCGACACGGAACATCAGAAGAGCATCGAAAAGCTGCGCGGGCTGATCAAGGACGAACTGGGCCAGCTTAGCGATGACATGCGGACGCAGCATACCAAGCTGATTTATCACTCGAAGGATAATGACGAAAAACGCGACAACGTGCGCGATGCCATCCAGAACTTCAAGGACGAAGAAGAGCGCATTCTGCGTGACCGCAACGCCGCGGCAGAGCAGCGCGCGGAGCAGATCACGCAAAGCGTTACTCTGCGTATTGTGCTGTTCAGCATTTTCATGGGTGTGCTCTTTATGCTGGTGATGCGTGATTCCAAGAAGCTGAGGATCGCGGAGCAAAAAGCGCTGTTTGCCCAGACGCGGCTGGAAGGTTCCCTGCTGCAACTGCAGAGCGAAACGGAAAACAGTCGTCTGCTGAATGAACTGCAGGCGGACTTCCAGATCTGCGTGAACGCGCACGAAGCGTACAAGGTTGCAGCCACCTATCTGCACAAGCTCATTCCCGGCAGCGGCGGCTGCGTGTTTTCACTTTATGGCGCTGAGGACCGCATTGAAGCTGTGGCTGTGTGGCCGGAGACTGAAGAGGCGTTCAGCAGTGGCTCGTATTCCACTGAAGATTGCTGCGCCGTCCGTGGCGGGCGCCTGCACACGCATCTTGATACTCCGCGCGGGCTCTCCTGCCGCCATTTCCATGGGCCCACTCCCGCGGCCTACATCTGCTTCCCGCTTTCAGCGCTGGGAGAAACCCTGGGAATCCTGCATGTGCACGGCGAGAATGCATCGTTGTTCACGGCGTCGCGGCTCACGCTGATCCAGCAGATAGGTGAATACGCTGCGCTGCGGCTCGCCAATCTGAAGCTCAAGGAAAAACTGCAGGACCAGTCGATTCGCGATCCGCTCACCGGGCTTTACAACCGGCGCTTCCTGGAGACCACGCTGGAGCAGCAGTTGCGCAACTTCAGCCAGGAGCAGGATGGAATCGGCATTGGCATTGTGATGGCGGACATCGACGGCTTCAAGCTGTTCAACGATACTTT
>DASUBD010000243.1:0-3593 GCA_035763445.1 Candidatus Angelobacter sp. | reverse complement strand
GATCCAGTAGGGGAAGCGATTGTCCGCGATGACGTGATAGAACTGCGCCGTCGGCTGATTGTCCTGTTGAGTCCAGGTAGCGCCGCCGTTGGTGCTCACGTTGGCTCCGCCGTCATTCGATTCAATCATTCGCTGCGGATTGTCAGGATCAATCCACAGACCGTGGTTATCTCCATGCGGCACGCGAATGGGCCGGAAACTCTTTCCAGCGTCGTTGGAGTGATACATGCCTGTGTTCAGCACGTACACACCGTCATTTGACGCCGGATCGGCAAACACGTGCGTGTAGTAAAACGCGCGCTGGCGGTACTGGCGGTCACTGTTCACCAGCGTCCAGTGGTCACCGCTATCGTCTGAGCGGAAGAGCCCGCCTTTGTCGGCTTCAATCAGCGCCCACACGCGCTCTCCGTGATATGAGACGGCAACGCCGATGCGGCCGATAATGCCGTCTGGCAGACCGTTGCCGGTAAGGTGCTTCCAGGTTGTTCCGCCATCAGTGCTGCGATAAAGGCCGCTGCCCGGGCCGCCGCTGTCCATGCCCCAGGGCGAGCGCCTCGCCTGCCACAGCCCGGCAAAGATGGTGTTGGCATTCTGGGGATCAAAGGCCAGGTCGATGCCGCCGGTGTTCTCGTCCTTGTACAGAACTTTGGTCCATGTCTTGCCGCCGTCCAGCGTGCGGAAGATGCCGCGCTCAGCATTCGGGCCAAACGGATGTCCCAGAGCGGCCACCAGCACAATGTCAGGATTTTTGGGATTGACAATGATCCGCCCAATCGCCAGCGTGTCTTTGAGGCCGATGAAGTTCCAGGTTTTGCCCGCGTCGATCGATTTGTAAACGCCATTTCCGGTGATAATGTTGCCGCGAATACAGGCCTCGCCCGTTGCGGCGTACACCACGTTGGGATCAGATGGCGCCACCGCGATCGCCCCAATTGACGGCGACATGTCTTTTGTCTTATCCGTCATGGGACGCCAGCTCAGGCCGCCATCTGTGCTCTTAAAAACGCCGCCCCCTACGCCGCCAAAGTAGTAGGTGTGCGGATCGCCGACCACGCCGCTCACAGCCAGAACGCGCCCGCCGCGATACGGCCCAACCAGCCGCCACGTGAGCCCGTGCCATGGGCCTTTGCTCTCATCTCTCTCATCTGCGGGTTGGGCGCCGGTGCCAGCGCCTGCTTCGCCGCTCGTCTTTTCTGCTTCAGTCGTTTTCTTTTCTGACTTGCTCTCCGCAGAGCGGGACTTTTTGCCCGATTTCTTACTCTGCGTTTGAGCGGATTGAGCCATGAGCGCCCCGCTCAGGCCAAGAACAATGAAAAAGACCAGCAGAAACGAGATGAGATAAGAGCCGCGCTTGCAGACGGATGATGCGCCGGACATGTATGTGCCTCCCCAGATTGGCGAATTTCAGGACTGCACATGTTAAATGTCTCTTAAGAATTTGGCGAGACATTAACCCGGTCTTATCTGCTTAAATCAGCGGCATCAATTTCTCGCGAAGGTCCCAGCGCTTGGCCGGTGCTGATCTCCGCTTTGAGTGCGTTGGTTGCTGCGTCGCCACTCTATAATGACCCGTTCGCAACTCAAATTCCGGGGCTGAATCAATCTATGCGTCGTCTTTGCCTGCTGCTGATGTTCAGCGTTTTTTGCACTATCGCTACCGCCCAACAACCAAACGCAACACCATCTCCATCACCGGATGAACGCCTTGCAGAATCCGCGCCCGTAGTGACGCACCACCAGATCGCCGTCGCGGGAAAGTTGCTCAAGTACACCGCAACAGCAGGACGCCTGATCCTCAAAACTGAATCGGGTCCGGCCCAGGCTGCCGTGTTCTTTACGGCCTACACGCTCGACGGTGAGGACACGCACATTCGTCCGCTTACGTTTGTTTTCAACGGGGGACCTGGCACCGCGACTGCGTGGCTGCATATGGGTGCGCTCGGTCCGAGAAAGATCAAATTGGAACGCGATGGCGGCGTCCCGGCTCCTCCATACGCGGTGGTCGACAATCCTGAAACCATTCTTGACCGCACGGACCTCGTTTTCATTGATGCCCCCGGCACGGGATACAGCCGCGTGCGGCCCGACCTGACCAAACAGTTCTACAACGTGGATGGCGACGCCGACGCCTTCTATCGTTTTGTGCGCCTCTTTCTTTCGCGCTACCAGCGCTGGCGCTCGCCGCTGTTTCTCTTTGGCGAGAGCTATGGCACCACGCGCGCCGCGGCGCTGGCCAATCACCTGATTGATGGCTATGTGCCCGTCAATGGGGTTGCGCTGCTTTCGGTGGGCCTGGATTTCCAGACGTTGATGTCCGGCAACCTGAATGACTTGCCGTATCAGGTCATTGTGCCCAGCTACACCATGATTGCCGCATATCACAAAAAGCTTGCCCCGGAACTCACGGCCGATCTCGACAGCACCATCAAAAAGGTGGAGCAGTGGTGCGCCAATGACTACGCGCAGGCGCTTGCTCGAGGCAGCGACTTGCCGCCGGAAAAGCGCAAGCAGATTGTCGCGCAGCTTGCCGCTTACACCGGACTGAAGCCAGAGCTGATTGAAGAAAACGATCTGCGCATTGAGCCGCAGGTGTTCATGCACAACCTGCTGAAAGACCAGAAGCTGGAAGTAGGCCGCGTGGACGGACGCTTTACCTCACCTGCGCCGCAGAGCTCTTCGCATGAGCCATTCTTTGACCCTGCCATGGCTGCCATGTTTCCCGCCTTCAACGCCGCCATGAACGACTACGCGGAGAGCGAACTTGGCTATAAATCCGAAATTCCTTACATCATCTGGGATTTTGAAGGCGTCAACCGAGCATGGGACTGGGGATCAGGAATTGCCGGCTATCCCCAAACCGCCACGCAATTGCAATCTGCGATGGCGAAAAACAAATACCTCAAAGTGCTGGTCATGGAAGGGGAGTACGATCTGGCTACACCCTTCTATGCATCCGCGTATACGTTTCAGCATCTCCGGCTTCTGCCGCAGCAACGCCGCAACATTTCTTTTGCCAACTTCAAGGGCGGTCACATGGTTTACAACGATGCGCAGGCCCTCAGCGAAATGAAAAAGATTCTGGACAACTGGTACAAGGAGACAATGAGCAACTCCACGCGATGATTCGCCGCAAATAACCCGAACAGGAAACCTGCAACGGAGACACGGAGTAACAGATAAAGTCAGAATCAGCACACAAGTTCAAAAGATTTTTCGGAGCCAAAGCTTTGACCAAATCATCTTCAGAAAAATGAGGAGATGATGGCAATGAGCAAAGAAAGAGACAAGGCAGAGCAAGTCGCGATGAAGACACCCCCGATCGTGTCGCAGCAGGAGTGGGAAGCTGCGCGGCAGCAGCTCCTGGTGAAGGAAAAGGCATTGACGAGATCCCGTGATGCGCTGGCCGCCGAGCGTCGACGGATGCCGTGGATGCTGGTGGAGAAAAAGTATGAGTTCGAAGGGCCCAAAGGGAAGGTCAGCCTGCTGGATCTGTTCGAGGGCCGCAGGCAGTTGATCCTCTATCGAGCATTCTTCGAGCCGGGAGTGTTTGGCTGGCCGGAGCACGCCTGCCGCGGCTGCTCGCTGGGCGCCGA
>DASUBD010000242.1:0-9179 GCA_035763445.1 Candidatus Angelobacter sp. | reverse complement strand
TCTGCCATGGATGGAAACCTACATTCACAATATCTGTACTTTTCCCCGGGCTGCCCATGATGACGATGTAGACGCCACCAGCCAGGCGCTCACGTATATGCGCTCACGTGTCGCCGATGGCATCATCGAGTTTTATCGCCTTCAGGCTGAAGCATTCGGCAGAAAGTCCGGTGGCGTGTTCCAACCCCTTGGATGCGCCGAGGGAAAAGAAGTTCGAGTCTAGGCACTGACTCTCGGCCACTAAGCCTTTGCCAGTCTCGCGCCACGATTCCGTCTAAGTTGTTTTGACGTCAAACTAAATTTTCTACTATTTTGCTTTTTCTTCTTGACAACTCAGGAAAGACTGTTGTATTTAGATAATGACACGGTTGAGTGATCAACAGTGCGCCGGGGCAGCCCGGCGGATCCTTTGAGGTCCCAACGTCTGCACTCTCGCCGGGTGGTCTATTCCGCTGTTCGGACCTCCTCAAGGCGGCACGCACAACTTCTCTCTGGCGCGTGCCTCCAGGTGACCCGTTTCATCCGTGAGCAGCACGTGTATTCATGCTCCATCGGCTCACGGATTTGAAACCTGTCACCCCAAGTGTGCCCAGTCAACCTCAACAAACTATCAACCGCATCAGAGCTTGGTCCTGTCTCATTTTGCACATTTCCCGTGCGCAAAGCCGCACCGCATCTTCGCTAGCCGCCCAATGAAAGGTAATTCTCATGCTTGTGGATCGCGATCCTCATGACCGTGTTTCTCCGCCTCGCTGCCATGAATGTAATGCTCCGCTGTGCCTTGATGATGCAGACTTCGTCCTTCAACCTGGCTCGTCACCTGTCTTCTGTAACTACTGCCTCGCGCTCGTCATTTTTGAATAAGCCGATAGGAGTTTCTCATGAATCATCGCCTCCGCCTCATTGCCGCTGCCTTCGTTCTCCTGGTTGCGGGAGTTCTGTTTTCTCAAACTTCCAGCCAGTTTCCTGAGCTCGACAAGAATGGCAAGCCTGTTCTCCCGCGCCCAATGCCGCATCTGGTGTACTCTCCCGCGGACCTGGCGCACAGCGCTGTGCCGCTTCCGGCTGCCATCGGTGGTGCAACGCCCAACACCAATATCATCCGGCTGGGCGCTGCTACCAAGATGACCGTTTTCGCCAATTGCACCCAGAATTTTGACCTGGTCATGAATATTTATTCCGCTGACGATCAGAGCCAGTCCAACCCAACATTCACTCTTTACAACAGCTACACCATTGCAACCGGCATTTCTGCCGGGCCGCAGCAGGCGTTCATCGCCAGTGAACTTGCTCCCACGGTCACCAGCGGTACCCTCGGCGCGCCGGTTCGGCTCCCGCAACTTGCCGTCTCGTTTTTTGAGAAGAATGACGTCGCTACGGCCGGCGCCTGCACGGATCGAGTGATCGTCGGCTACTAGAAGCGCCTTTCTCCGTGCCTCGTGTCTCCATGTGAATCAGGCTGTTGTGAGGTGCTCATGAACTCAATTGCCGAATACATCCTCGACTGTACAGGCCTCTCTCGCTGGACCCGGAATGCTCCACCTATGCCACCGCGAGAGACCGAGCTTCTCGTAACCGTTCTAATTGAAACCTGCGCCGCGCTGGGCGCAAAGACTGGGATGGCTTGAACATGTCTTATCCATCACAAAGCGGCCGGGCAACTCAGATTGATCCTGGCATCATTGCCCGGCTTGGCCGCAAATTGCGTAACACATTTGACGTGTGGTTTGGGCCGGACCTTCCGATGGCCGTCAGCGCTCCGCCGGGAACGCAGCCGCGCACCACGGACTATCCGGTCGCCTACAACATCAATATCCAGCCGCGTAACCTGGAAGCCATCTCATTCCAGCAGATGCGCTCGCTGGCAGATTCGTTCGATCTCGTGCGCCTTTGCATTGAGACGCGCAAAGACCAGGTCAGCCGCATGCCCTGGTCTTTCCGGACAAAATCAGGCTGCTCTGGTACACCGGCGCGGCGCATTACCATGCGGGCAGCACCTACTGCCGCTGCTCAAGCGGCCATAGAAGAGCTCACTCGGTTCTTCAGGTTCCCTGATGGCGAGCATACGTGGCAGCAGTGGGTCCGCTTGCTGCTTGAGGACCTTCTGGTGCTCGATGCACCCGCGTTGGCGCCGCTGGCCAGTCCTGATGGAGAGCTCTGGTCTCCGGGAAAGCCGCTTTACGCGCTGGAGGTGATTGACGGCGCTACGATCGCCCGCAAGATTGACGTGATGGGCCGCACGCCTGCGCCGCCGGCGGTCGCTTATCAGCAGATCATCAAAGGCCTGCCTGCGGTGGATTTCACCTCGCAGCAGTTGATCTACCGGCCGCGCAACGTGCGCTCACATAAGTTTTTCGGCTTTTCGCCGGTCGAGCAGATCATTCTTACCATCAACATCGGTCTGCGCCGGCAGATGCACCTGCTCAACTACTACACGGAAGGCAATGTGCCGGAAGCCATTGCGCAGGCGCCCAGAGAGTGGTCGGCTGACCAGATCAGCGAGTTTCAGGAATGGTTTGACAGTGCACTGGCAGGGAACTCGGCGCGCCGCCGGCGCATCACTTTTGTTCCCCAGTGCGGCGACATCCAGTTCACCCGCGATCCCATGCTCAAGGATGAGCTCGACGAGTGGATCACGCGCATCGTCTGTTATGCCTTCGGTCTCTCGCCGCAGCAGTTCGTCAGCGTCATGAACCGCGCCACTGCGGAGACCAGCGTGGAACAGGCCGCTGCGGAAGGGCTCATGCCCATCCTGTGTTATCTGTCTGACACCATCAACTTCATCGTTGAGCGCTATTTTGGCTATCGCGATATCGAATTCGTCTGGGACCAGGACCGCACCATCAATTCTCTTGATCAGGCCAAAATTGACGAGATTTACGTGCGTTCCGGCGTGCTTTCCATTGATGAAGTTCGTGAAGAGCTGGGAAAGCGCCCAATCGGCGTAAGCAACGGAGTAATTACGGCAACGGGCCTCAGTGTGCTGTCCAGTCCCTCCGAAGCGGGGAGCACCCAAACGTCAGGTCAGGGATGACCCGGCGCCCAAATCACGCTAGCACGCCGGTTGCCGCTGGCTCCTGCGGAACAGGCTCAAGTCCTGCACCGGCAAATTTTGTCTAAGGTAAGAATCAGTTTGGAGGCACGCCCAACCTTTGGTTAAGATTCCGTTAAGCAGTTGGGAGGAGCCCAATGGGAAAGATCGTCTGTGGTGACACCCAGATGTTGGGCGGCAAGCCTCATATCTGTAGCTCTGAACCTGGACACAAAACCAACATCCACATCTGCTGCTGCGGGACCGTGTGGCCCGCCCCCAGGCAGCGAACTCCTGAAGCGGAACAGGCAAAGCAGAAACCTAACTGAAACGCACGGGCGTTCAAACAAGGGGCAGCCGATGGCTGCCTTTTTCGTTTTCCCGCTCAGTGACGCTTCTCGCGAATAAGACGTAGAACAATCGCTCGGTTTGTTCACGCGGTAGTGGCTTCAAATCACCCAATTACTAACTTACCCAATTACCAAATTCTCTGATTCTCTGATCCGCGTTTATCCGCGCCAATCCGCGGTTGGCTCTTGCTTTTCTCCGTGTCTCCGTGCCTCCGTGGTGGATTTGTTCGTTAGCAAAAGGAATACCATGAAACTTTTCGCTCAACTTTCCAAAATCGATGAAGCCCGCCACGAGGTCTGGGGCGTTGCCACCGCAGAAGTCGTAGACAAAGAAGGCGAGATCTTTGACTACGAATCGTCCAAACCCTTCTTTCAATCATGGAGTGATGAAATTGCCAGAGCCACCGACGGCAAGTCGCTGGGCAATGTGCGTGAGATGCATGCGCCCAGCGCGGTCGGCAAACTGGTAGCGCTCGAGTTCGTGGACGAACTGAAACAGGTCCGCGTCGGCGCCAAAATCGTCGACTCGGCCGCCTGGCAGAAGTGCACGCTCGGCGTCTATACCGGCTTCAGTATCGGCGGAAGCTACGTGAAGACCTGGAAAGATGGTGAGTTCACTCGCTTCACCGCCAACCCGGTGGAGATCAGCGTCGTCGACAATCCCTGTGTTCCGGGCGCACACTTCACTGCGGTAAAAACCGACGGCTCCTGCGAAGTCCGCAAGTTCGCGGCTGGTGCTGATTCCCTCGGAAAGATCGGAGCCAAATATTCCAAAGAGACTCTCGCGCATCTTTCCGCCATTCAAAGTTCGCTCGACAAAATGGCTGAATGTCACCGGGAGGCCTGCGCGCATATGAGCGAGCTATTGGACAAAGACAATAACGCTGACGCGGCCATGTTCGCCGCCGGTGAGTTTAAAAAAGATTCGGGCATATCCCGCCCGGAAATCAACATGGGAGAGCAAAACACCATGCAAGAAAAAGAAGAAACCCAATTTAAAGCCCAGTTGGAGAAGGCCAACGCCAATTCCACTTCTGCGCTCTCAAAAATCGCGGAGGTGGAGAAGAGTGTGGCCGGCCTCCGCGCGGAGATGGAGAGCAATAACCAGGAAATCCAGAAGTCGCTTACCAATCTTGTTGCGCTGCTGGAAAAACTTGCGAGCGTGCAAGAGCCTGCGGCTCGCGTCGCGCGCACTACGGTTCCCACCGTCACCGTGCGCAAGGAAGATGAAGCCCGGGCCGCCGGCAAATCCGCTGACGACGAAAAGAGCGTCCACGAACTCCTCAAGCAGGCGCTGCAGAATCCGCAACGGGCATCCAGTTACCTCCGATAAACCGCACTCTCTACCGCTGTCATCCTGAGCGAGCACGAGCGAGGTACGAGTAAGTGCGAGTCGAAGGATCCCGAGAGAGTATCCTCCGCCATGCTGTTTCAGGGAGTTCTCTGAAATGCTGCATCGAGAGAACGCCTTGTATCAGCATGGAAGAAACTAGCATTCTCGGGATCCTTCGACTCCGCGCCCATCCGTTCGGTGATTGCAAACGATTCGTGGCGCTTCGCTCAGGATGACAGACTCCGGGCTGCCCCGTTCTCCGAAGATCCCTTGTAGCTATAGGGATCCCTCGCTGCCGCTCGGGACTTCGGAAAAAGCTGCGCTCGGGATTTCGGAAACAGCCCGAGCACGCGCGAATTTCTACCTCATAACCAATTTTGAAAGGGACAAACCATGTTCTCTGATCTTTCCCAGCAGACCATTGATCTGCTGAACAAGGTGGACATTACCGCCTTGAGCAAAACCACTTTGAGCCAGGCCACCAACCTGAACGCTTTTGATCTCAGCGGCCCGGCGTTGCAACTCTACCCCGTGCTCACGCCGCTGCGGAACAAGCTGCCGCGTGAAGTCAGCGATCGCGGCGACCTGGCCACGCGCTGGAAAGCCGTGACCGGCGTGAACGTCACCAACATTGATATGGGCGTTTCTCCCGGCAAGCGCTCGGGTGAAATCCAGATCAGCGAGCAGGACTTCGTCGCTTCTTATGCCGGAATCGGTCTTGAATCCTCCATTGACTGGGAAGCAATCTGGTCCGGCGGCAAGGAATTCGACAACAAAGCCACCGTCGTGCAGTCGCTGCTCCGCGCCGTGATGATCGGAGAAGAGAATCTGCTGCTAAGCGGCAACGCTTCACTGGCGCTGGGCGCACCCGTTGCTCCCGTGGCAGCGCTTGGTTCCGGCGGAGCGCTCACCAGTCAGGCCGGCAATGTGGTCTTTGCAGTTGCCCTCACCGCGCGAGGATTTGCCAATGCGTCGGTCAGCGGCGGCATTCCCGGCGCGGTGACTCGCAATAACATTGACGGCAGCACCACGGCATTTGGTGGCGGATCTTCAAATCTGAGTCCCGCTTCCAATGCTGTGGCCACATCCAGTGGCAATCAGACCATCAATGCCACGGTCACCGCGGTTCCGGGAGCAGTGGCTTACGCGTGGTTCCTGGGAACATCGGCCGCGAACGCCAAGCTCGCAGCAATCACCACCGTCAACGCGGTCACACTTGCCGCCAACCCGGCAGGCACGCAGTTGGCCAACAGCGTCACGGCTGACAATTCCACCAACAGCCTGGTGTTTGACGGCTTCATTACCCAGGCTTTCAAAGCCGGCTCCGGCGCTTACACACAGTCACTGAATGGAAGCTTCCTGACCAGTGACGGCGCCAACGGAGTTGTTGAGATCGATGCGGCCCTGCAGTCCTTCTGGGACAACAAGCGTATGAGCCCGGATGAGATCTGGGTGAATTCGCAGGAGGCGCGCAACATCAACAAGAAGATCGTTGCCACAGGCGGTACGCCGCTCTTCCGCTTCACGGTGCCCAACGGGCCCAACGGCGACGTTCCGGCCATCATGGGTGGGACGTCCGTGGCCAAGTACTGGAACAAATTCACCCAGCAGTTCCTGGACATCATCATCCATCCCAACCTGACGCCGGGGATGATCTTCTTCAAGACCAATGAAATTCCGTATCCCCTGTCCGGCGTGGGTGCGGTGAATTTCGTCCGCTGCCGCCGCGACTACTACCAGATTGAATGGCCGTTCGTCTCGCGCCAGTACGTCTACGGCGTTTATGCCGATGAAGTGCTGGTGTGCCGCGCGCCGTTCTCGCTCGGCGTGATCTCGAACGTCGGCAACGGATAAACGAAAGCCAACCCAAAAAATCCACCACGGAGACACGGAGGCACGGAGAACAACAAGAGCTGACTGCGGATTCGTGCGATCAACGCTGACTTCGTGCAGCAGTTTAAGGCGCAATGTTTGTCATCCTGAGCGACTGCGAGCGAGGAACGATGCGAGCGGGAGTCGAAGGATCTATGCATTTTCTTGTGCCGACGTTGCGCAGGTCCCTCCTGCGCTGACACGGAGCTGAAGTCATCCTCCTTCAGCATCACAAGGGAAGGCAGCTTTCCATTCGAGTCATCCATTCCAGGGCTCATCGAAGCTGCCTTTCCCAAAACTACTCACTTTAGCTTTTCTCCGTGTCTCTGTGTCTCCGTGGTGGGTGTGAATTTAAAAGGAGTTTCCATGTCCACAGCCCCTGACGATCTTTGCACCCTTGCCGAGCTCAAAGCCTGGTTGCCGAACCAGGGCAACAATGACGACGCCACGCTGCAAACCCTGATTACCAACGGCAGCGCGCAGGTTCTGCAATACATTAATCGCCCGCACATCCTGACTTCCGTGCTGGGGACGTTGAACGAATTCTATGACGGCAATGACTCTGACCGTCTTCTCCCGCGCAGCTTTCCTGTGATTTCAGTGAGCAGCGTAATTGTGGATGGCAATGCAGTGCCCATGGCGCCGCAGCCATGGCTGCCCGGATATCTCTGGGACGGCCGGCGGATTCTGCTGCGCGGCTACATTTTCACGCGCGGCGTGCAGAACGTTCAGCTCACCTATACCGCCGGCTATCTCAATGTTCCGCTCGACCTGAAGCAGGCCGCCATTGAGGCGTTTGCTCTGGCTTACCGCCAGCGTACGCACATCGGCGAGAAATCAAACAGCATGGGCGGCCAGGTAACGCTGGCGTTTGATATAAGCGATGTCCCGCCGCGCTCGCTCAACATCTTCAACCAATACCGGAGGCTGGCGCGATGATCAAAGTTGAAATGGACCAGAATGCGCTCGAGCAGGTGCAACAACGGCTTTCTACCCTCGCGCCGCGTGTAGTCGCGCGGGTATATCAGGAACTGAAGCCTTTGCTCTACGATTCATTCGCTGCAGCCGTGCAGAAGTATTTCATTGTTGGCGCGGCCAATTCGCGAGGTCCTGCGGGCGATCTTCTGACCTCACGCACCGGCGATCTTCTCAAGTCGGTGCTGGAATCCTTCAGCGCCACCATCGACGGAAATACGCTTTCCATCAGCGCGGGCTCGGACCGGCCTTATGCAGCCATCCAGGAGTTCGGAGGCTACGCCGGGCGCAAAGGCCCGTTCAAAAAAGAGAACGGCAAACGTCCTTATATACGTCCCCGTCCGTACCTGCGTCCCGCGCTCAGTGACCTACAGGACCTTATACCCGGCCTTCTGGAGCAGGCGATTCAGCAGGCGAGGGTTGACGATCTCGATTGATCACCTCACCACGGAGACACGGAGGCACGGAGAAATCAATCTGGTGAGCCTTCGCGAGCACCGTTACCCATCCCGGAGCCGCAAACCGTTGGAGAGCTTCTCCCTGTAGAGCCTTGGTGCTCACTTGAAGCCATCGTTCCGCTGATTCACTTGATCTGCTTTCTCCGTGTCTCCGTGTCTCCGTGCCTCCGTGCCTCCGTGGTGAGACTTGGTTTTTCCATCCGGGTTCATCCGCGCAAATCCGCGGTAGATCTCTTTTGTCCTCCTCCGCGTCTCCGCGCCTTCGCGGTGAAATTTATCTTTAGGTGCCACCATGCTCTTTCCTCGTGAACAAATCTATTCCGCGTTGTTTTCTGTGTTGCAGGGCGCTGGGCAGGTCGTAGCTGGATATTCTTCGTCGACAGATCCGGCAAGGCTCAGCCGCGTTAGCGGCGCGTGAAAATAGCCCGGTACGCAGCCGAGCTGAGCGTAGCGAAGCGAGAGCAAGTGCCGGGTAACTGGGAAATACAGACAAAAGTCCCGTCAGGGACGACTGAAGATTTACAATCCCGAAGCTATGGCATACCACACATTCGTCAGCATCCTGGTGCATTACGTTTTCTCACGAAGAATCGAGAACCATTGATCATTGGAGAAATGCAACCTCGGCTCTGGGCGTATATGGGCGGCATTGCCAGAACGAACAACATGAAGGCATTGGCGATCGGCGGTATGCCAGACCATGTTCATTTGCTGCTCTCTCTTCACCCCAGCATACCGGTGGATAAAGCAGTCCAGTTGATCAAGTCCGGTTCTTCGGGGTGGATGCACGACCAAGGCCAACACGCCTTCGCATGGCAGACCGGGTACGGAGCGTTCACGATTGGCATGTCACAAGTGAATGCGACGTTGCGTTATATCGCGAACCAGAAGAAACACCATACCAAGAAGACCTTTGCTGAAGAATGGAAAATCTTCCTGGATATACACGGGCTGCAAGAATATCCCGATTAAGTTCAGTCGTCCCTGGCGGGACTCTGTTGCTTCTACAAATTCTTCCCGGCACTTGCACCTCAGCGCGCGAGCGCGCCTCGGTGCTGCGTACCGGGCTATTTTCAGACGCCGCTGGCGCGGCTTGATCTTATCGCTCTGCGCGGGCAATTTCTGTAGTGCTTAACTCAAATCTGCGTTCTATCCGTGTT
>DASUBD010000241.1:0-7331 GCA_035763445.1 Candidatus Angelobacter sp. | reverse complement strand
CAACGGCATTGAATTGCATCCCGTGCTCGACATCATTTTCAATCCCGGCACGCAGACGCCGGACTTCGTATTGAGCGCATCGCCGGGCAGCGTCTCGGTGGCGCAGGGCGGGTCTGCGGCGTCAACCATCTCCACGGCGGCGGCCGGCGGGTTCAACTCCTCCGTTTCACTCTCTGTTTCAGGATTACCTGCTGGGGTGACCGCAACGCTTTTACCCAACTCCATTGCGGCTCCGGGAAATGGCAGTTCCACACTGACTTTCAATGCCTCCAGTGCGGCGGGGACCGGAACTTTTAATGTCACAATCACAGCCAGTGGCGGGGGAATCACCCATACAGCCACTGTTGCTCTGGGGGTGACTGCTGCCGGCGGAGGAGGCAGCACGACCACGCAGGTTCTCGGCAACTCCGGATTTGAAAATGGTAGTACGAATCCCGCACCCTGGACCGCATCGGCTGGAGTGATCAACAACTCAGCCAGTGAACCGCCACATGGAGGAACTTGGGACGCATGGCTGGATGGTTATGGCACCACGCATACAGATACACTCATGCAGCAGGTGGCAATCCCATCCAACGCGACGAGCGCGTCCTTGAGCTTCTGGTTACACATTGATACGGCAGAAACCACGACGACCACAGCTTTTGATAAGCTGGCGGTCCAGGTAAGGAACTCGTCTGGCACTGTGCTCTCGACGCTCAAGACATTTTCAAACCTCAACAAAAATACGGGCTACGCACAGCAGAGCTTTGATTTAACGTCATTCAAGGGACAGACCATCCAGATCAATTTTGTGGGAACGGAAGATACAAGCCTGCAAACTTCGTTTGTGCTGGATGATTTCGCACTGAATGTGACCACTCCATCCACTACGGATACCACCCCGCCTGCAACGTCAGTCACAGCTCCTGCAAATGGCGCGACTCTGTCCGGTACCGTGACTGTAAATGCCAGCGCGTCGGACAACGTCGGCGTGACTCAGATGCAACTCCTGATTGACGGCACGCTCGTAGCTTCCAACACCAACTCGACGGCACTTTCTTTCAGTTGGTCAACGCCATCCGTGGCGAACGGAACGCATACAATTGTTTCGAAGGCGTTCGATGCTGCCGGCAATTCGGCGACGTCTTCTACCATCACGGTGACCGTATCGAACGGAACGCCCACGACCACGGAGCTCATAGTCAATGGAGGGTTCGAGAATGGCACCAACTCTTCGCCGTGGACGCTCACCTCGGGCGTAATCAACAACTCCGCAAGCGAACCATCCCACAGCGGCAGCTGGGACGCATGGCTGGACGGCACGGGTACCACCACCACAGATACGGCCATGCAGCAGGTAACGATTCCTGCGGGAGCCACTGCTGCCACGTTGAGCTTCTGGCTCCACATTGACACGGCTGAGACCAGCACGACGTCCGCCTTCGACAAGCTTACGGTCCAGGTGAGGGACTCGACTGGCAAAGTATTGTCCACACTGATCACATTCTCAAATTTGAACCACGCTACCGGCTACCAGCAACACAGCTTTGATCTCACTGCGTTCCGCGGGCAGACGATCCAGATCTTCTTCTCCGGCGCAGAAGACTTTGAACTGCAAACTTCATTCGTACTGGATGATGTCTCACTCCAGGTGACTCAATAGGAGGCGCTGATGAAGAAACTTAACTTTGTAGCAGCGTGCATCGCGATGTTTCTTGTGCAGTGGATGTCCGCACAGCAGAAAGCGGCACCTCCCATTGACCGCCCGGCGGAGCCGAACCTGTTGTTCGATGATGATGGGGGCAAAGTTCAGTTTGTTCCAGCGGACTTATCCGCTTCTGCCGGCAAGACGTTTCACGGCGGAGCAGTGATGAAATCCTTGCAGCAGATAAGCATCTTTCTTGGCCGCGGATGGGCAGATGACGCAGTTCGCTCGAGGCAAAACACGCTGGCAGATGTCGGGAACTCCAGCAGAACAAATCCCCATTTTGCTGAAGCCAAAGCGCACAACCTGAAAGTCCTGCGCGCGGCGCCGCAAGCAGAAGACTTCACGGACTTGAGCACCAAGCCCCTCAATGATCTGGACATTCAACGGAAGCTGAATGACATGCTGCAAAGCAAAGCCATTCCTGCGCCTGACGCCAGCACGGTTTACGTCGTGTTCCTGGGCCCCAAAGCGAGCTCGAGTCTTGGAGGTAACCAGGCCGGGGTGGATTACGCGGCGTACCACAACGTGGTAAACCTCGATGCCGGAGAGGTCCGCTATGTGGTGGTGCCTTTCCAGCAGGACGCGCAACGGCAAGCCGAAGCTGCTGTACGCGCGCTCGTGGAGACTGGTTTGAATCCGAATGGGCAGGGCTGGTTTTGAACTGATTGTTTTTGCAAGAGGAGAAGCCTAGTGCTTCTCCTCTGCATCATCATCTTCTTCAGCTGCAGGATTCGATTTCATCCATTTGGCAGCGGCGAGCTGCGCCCGCTTTCTACCGGCAGCCGGTAAACTTCGTGAGAGCTTTTCTACCTCTGACGCGCATTCTTTTGATCCGGACCTGGCGCCGATGGTGAACCATTCCAGTGCTTTCTCGGAATCACCAGCGCATTTGTGTTCGAGATAAAGCCAGCCGAGCTCAAACATGGCAGTTGTCTCACCGTGAGCAGCGGAACGCTGATACCAACGGATTGCATTGCTGCAATCACCTTTTTGGGCCAGCTGTCGGGCAAGTTCGAGTTGAGCTTCCGGCTGGTCTTGTGCAGCTGCTTTTGCATACCACTGCCGGGCTTGGTGCTGATTTTTATTGATCCCGGAGCCCTGGTCCAGAGCGCGCGCGAGCTGGAGCTGCGCTTCAGAATTCCCGTTCCCGGCAGCCTTACGGTTCCATTCCGCTGCTTTTGCGGGATCGGCTGGCACGCCAAAGCCGCGCTCGTACATAAAGGCCAGGTCACGCTGCGCTCGCGGATCTCCCTGCTCGGCCGCCCTGGTTTCCCACACCAAAGCCTTTGCGTAATCTGCCGGGATGCCGCGCCCGTAGAGGTAAATGCGGCCAATTTCGTACTCCGCATGGGCGTAGCCCTTCTCAGCAGCTTTCGTCAGCAGGCGGATAGATTCCTTTCCGTTTGCTTGCACATGAAGGCCAAGGTCATAACAGGAAGCCAATGCTGTTTGGGCCACGGGATCGTTTGCCGATGCCTTCTTTTGCACATCGGCAAAAGCCGAATCGTCGCGCGGGCAGATGTCCGGCTGTGCCTCTTGTGCCTGTGCCGCGCACGAACCGAGTATCTTTGAACCGAGTATCAGGGAAATGAAGAGCGCAGTCTTTATCACCATCTCTTCCTCAAAAAGGCTGTGCGATTATAGTTTGCCTGCCGCAGTTTGAAGCGGTGGGGAACAGGTTTTAACAATTCCAAAACATTCAACTAACTTGAATGCTTGTGAGCCGCGCTTGCTGTAAAGTTTGGTTTTCAGAGACAAGACAGCTATCGCATCTGAGAGTTACAATTCCAGTTTCGTTATTCAGCCTTGCATGGAGGCTCTTTGTGGACGACCGGCCTGACAAGAAGAAACGCAATCAGCAGAAAGAATCCTCATCGTCTTCATCTCCATCCACCGGAGTTTCACGGCGCGATTTCCTGAAAATTTCCGGCGTATCGGCAGCCGTGCCGCTGGTGAGCGAGGTATCCGCGCTCGCCACGGCGGACGAGGTGAAGGAACTGGGACCGGGCAAGGTTCCTGTCACACTTTCCGTCAACGGCAAAAAGCTGAATGCTCAGCTTGAACCGCGGGTGACGCTGCTGGACGCGCTGCGGGATAAATTTGAACTCACTGGCGCCAAGCGTGTTTGCGATCGCGGCACCTGCGGCGCCTGCACTGTGCTGATGGATGACAAGCCGGTGTATTCCTGCTCGGTGCTGGCCATCGATGCCGAGGGCCGGGAGATTACTACCATTGAAAGTCTCGGCGCGCCGGGTAAGCTCCATCCCATTCAGCAGGCGTTTGTCGACCATGACGCGCAACAATGCGGGTTCTGTACACCCGGATTCGTGATGGCGACCAAAGCCTTTCTTGAGCGGAATCCCAATCCCACGCTTGAGGAGATCAAGCACGGGCTTGGCGGCAATTTTTGCCGCTGTGGAACCTACGCTGGAATGCGGGAAGCCGTAATGCAGGCAGCCAAAACCTTGAAGGGAGCGTAATCATGGCCGACGACACGATGAAATACAAGTGGCCGGCAGCGAATGAGCGCACGCTCATCGGGAAACGTGTTTCCCGCGTGGATGGTCCATTGAAGTCTTCCGGCCGTGCCAAATATACATACGACGTCCATCGCCCCGGAATGCTTTTTGGCAGCGTGGTGCGGTCCCCTTACGCTCATGCCAAGGTCGCGACGGTGGATACCAGCGCGGCAGAAAAGATGCCGGGCGTGGCTGCTGTGCACGTGATTCAAGGACCGGGATCAGAGATTCACTGGGCGGGCGATGACGTTGTGATCGTTGCCGCAGTGGATGAACCCTCGGCGGCCGATGCAGCCCGTGCTGTGAAGGTGGAATACGAGCCTTTACCGCACTTCGTGGATGATTTCACCAGGCCGACAAATGTTCCCGAAGAACGCGGGCCACTGGACCAGGAAGATTTCATCTCCATGCTGCGCAATGACGCGCCAGGTCCACAAATTGTTTCTACGCTTCAGACGCGAGGCATCACCTTCAAGCCGGAGCAGAGACTGATTGATCGTTTGAAGGAGAATGGGGTAGATGAAAGCGTGATTTCCGCGCTGCAGTCGGCACCGGTGAAGCCGACTGAAGAGAAGGCGCTCAAGACATACCGCAAAGAAGCAGAGCAGACTGAAGGAGATCCCGAGAACGCGTTCAAGCAGGCGGAAGTTGTATCAGAAGGTCTTTATGGTTGTCCCGTGATCACACACTGCTGTCTTGAGAGCCATGGCTCAATCGCGGAATGGCCGGACAACGACCACCTTTTTGCTCACATATCAACGCAAAACGTTTCCGGCCTGGCGGGACAGTATGCGCAGGGGCTCAAGATTTCCGAAGGCAACGTGCATGTTCACCAGGACCACATCGGCGGCGGCTTCGGCAGCAAGTTTGGTGTGGACCGCTGGGGAGTCTATACGGCAGAGGTTTCCAGGAAAGCCGGCGGGAAGCCGGTGCGCTACATGCTGGAGCGGGCGCCGGAACTGGAAGTGGCAGGTTGCCGGCCTTCGGCGTATGCGCGGGTAAAAGTTGGAGCAAAAAAAGACGGCACTTTGCTGGCCTGGGAATCGGAGTCCTGGGGCACAGGTGGCCCGGGCGGCGGCGGCCCTCCACCCATGCCATACGTCATAGAGATCCCCAACCAGCGCAAGCAGCATGTGGCGGTGCTGACCAATATCGGTCCGGCACGCGCATGGCGTGCCCCCAACCATCCGCAGGGCTGTCTGATTACATTGAGCGCACTGGATGACATGGCAGCAAAGCTGAAGATGGATCCGGTACAGCTGCTGATAAAGAACCTTTCTCTCACGCAGCGGGCGGACGTCTACGAGGAAGAACTGAACATAGCCTCTGAGCTGATGGAGTGGAAGAAGAACTGGCACCAGCGCGGACAGGGTGGCTCCGGAGTAGTAAAGCGCGGGCTTGGTGTGGCCATTCACACCTGGGGTGGCCGCGGGCACAACAGCAACTGCGCGCTGACGATTCATCCCGATGGTTCGGTTGACATCAAAATGGGAACGCAGGACCTGGGAACAGGCACACGCACCGCCATTTTGATGGTCGCGGGCGATACGCTCGGCCTGCCGATCGACAAAATTGAGCTCAATATCGGCGACAACCAATATCCGCCCGATGGCGGCTCTGGCGGCAGCACAACCATTGGCGGCGTGAGTGCCTCCACACGTCGCGCTGCCGTGGATGCGCGCGACCAGCTTCTGGCCAAAGTTGCTCCGGCGTTAAACGCCAAACCGGAAGAGCTTGAAGTTGCGAATGGGACTGTGCGCGTGAAATCCGCGCCGAGTCGGAGTTTGCTCTGGAAGGATGCTTGCGCGCGGCTGGGTACTCAACCCATCCAGGCCGTGGGTAAAAATCCCGGACCGGGAAACCTGATTTCCAGCGGCGTTGGCGGCGCTGTGATGGCCGACGTGAGCGTGGATACGGAAACCGGCATCGTGAAGATGAACAAAATGGTCTGTGCTCAGGATTGCGGCCTGATCATTAACCTGAAAACGGCTGAGAGCCAGGTGTACGGAGCCATGATCATGGGCATCGCTACCACGCTGTACGAAGAAAAGATCATGGATCCGACTACCGGCACCATGCTGAATCCGAACATGGATTTCTACCGTCTCGCCGGAATTGGCGACATCGGTGAACTGAAGGTGCACATGATGACCGGCAAAGGCTATGACGAGCGCGGGCCCATTGGGCTGGGTGAACCGCCCACCGTTGGTCCCATGGCGGCAATATCGAACGCGGTGGCCAATGCAATTGGCGTGCGCGTACCGTTCATGCCCATCACGCCGGATCGCGTTGTAGCGGCCCTGAACCCGAATGAAGGAGGCAGCCATGCGAGCGTTTAGCTATGCTTCCCCAACCAGGAAAGAAGAAGTGGCGCCTCTGCTGGGGACAAGCTGGGGAGAAACCGAGATTCTGGCCGGCGGCAGCGACCTGCTATCTCTGATGAAGGATGACATCACCACGCCGAAGCGGCTGGTGAACATCAAGCAGGTTGCCGGCATGCATGCCATCAGCAATGAGGCGGGCGCGCTCCACATGGGATCGTTGGTTACGCTGGACCAGATCTCCGGCGCCTCCCAAATCAAGCAGCATCATCCCATGCTGGCAGCAGGCGCGGGAGAGGCCGCCAGCCCGCAGATTCGGAATGTGGCCACCATCGGGGGAAATCTCTGTCAGCGCCCGCGCTGCTGGTATTTCCGCACGGGGCATGGTTTGCTGGGGTTGGACAAGAATGGAAAATCCCTCGTGCTGCAGGGTGATAACCGGTACCACGCCATTCTGGGAAATGACGGACCAGCATACTTTGTCAGTCCGTCGACGATTGCGCCGATCCTCATCGCCTACAACGCGCGGCTTCGGATACAGGGCCCGAAGGGGCAGCGGGAAATTCCGGTTGAAAAATTCTTCGTAACCCCGAAAGCAGAATCGGAACGCGAACACGACCTGCAGCCCAACGAGTTCATCACAGACGTGATCGTGCCGCCTGCTCCTGGCGTGAAAGCCGGCCATTACGAGGTCCGCCAGAAGGAGGCTTTTGACTGGCCGTACGCAACTGCCGCAGTGGCGCTCAAGATGAATGGGCGGACCATTGAGAGCGCACGAGTGGTGCTGGGGCACGTTGCTCC
>DASUBD010000240.1:0-4344 GCA_035763445.1 Candidatus Angelobacter sp. | reverse complement strand
ATATCATCGCGAGTCGATTGCATTACAACCGGCAGGCCGGGAAATCTTTCCTGCACCGTTTCGACGATATTGGCTTGCATCACCGGCAATTTGTCTTCTTCACACCTCTTCGGGCGGACGTAAAGTAGTCGCCTGCTGCCGCTGCGGCCGTTTCAAGTCTCGCAACGACGGCATCGGGGCGCGCTCCACCTCCTGCGAACCAACGACCCAGCTCAGCGGCCGCCGCTCTTTGCCGACCGCGTGCTGCAATAAAAGAAGCCCTTCCATGAATGCGTCCGGGCGCGGCGGGCACCCAGGCACATAAACATCCACGGGCAGGAATTTATCGACTCCCTGCACGACGCTGTAGATGTCGTACATGCCACCGGAATTAGCGCAGGAGCCCATGGAGATCACCCAGCGTGGCTCCATCATTTGTTCATAAAGTCGCTGGATGACTGGCGCCATCTTGATGAACACCGTGCCGGCGATCACCATTAGATCGGCTTCGCGCGGCGTCCCCCGGATCACTTCTGCGCCAAATCGGGAAACATCGTACTTGCTGGTGATGCTCGTGGCCAGCTCAACGTAACAACACGAGAGGCCAAAATTAAACGGCCAAATGGAGTTCTTACGCCCCCAGGCAAGCATGTCCTGCAGGCGAGACATCACCAGGCTGCGCCGCACAGCGCCTTCGAAAGGCCCATAATCGGCGTCGAGAACGCGCTGTGTTTCGCTTGGTTTTGTGACTGACCACTGCATGCGATAACAGCTTTCCTTACCGCCCATGGCGGCGGATTTCGGCCCAATCGAGCGCACCCAGCCGCCATAAATAGACGAGAGCGGCGATTAATACGCCGGTAAAAATCGAAAGTTCCCAATAACCGGGCCAGCCGAGTTCCCGACCGGCGATGGCCCAGGCAAAAATGAATACAGCTTCGAGGTCGAAGACCACGAAAAACATCGCGATCAGGTAGAACTTGGCGGAAAGACGAACGTGCGCTGATCCTTCGGATACAATGCCCGACTCATAAGGCGATCCGGTTGCATGCTCTCTGTGACGCTGGCCCAGTACATAAGAGAGGGCCAGCATGGCGATGACGAGCAGAAGAACGATGACGAAATAGATACCCAGCGCCCAGAGTGTCACTGCAGTTCGTCCACGTAAAGTTCGATGCGCCCAAATGACGCACAAGCAGTATACTATCGTGTTGCGATATCAAATGCCTTGGTCGGCAGCGGCCTTATCAGGCTGCTCCCCCGAGGTGACGCGTTCGCTTCTCTCGATGAGTGCATCATGATGGCGGCGGAACGGAAAACGGCGGGATTGTTGCTCGTGGTCGACGAGTCTCCCGCTTCCAAGAGCGCAATTCAGTATGTCGGCAGGTTCCTCGGGCGCAGGCGCGGTTTTCGCATTCATCTCCTGTATCTCTTGCCGCCACTGCCTCCGCAATTACTCGAGTTTGGCGGTGCGGAAGACCCGCGCAGAGAAGAGAGACTCGATGCCGAACTCCGGCATGGCCAGGAAGAGTGGATTGCCTCTGCCAGAGCTTCAGCGGAGCCCGTCCTGAACGAGGCAGCCAGGTCATTGCGCAAAGCCGGGATTACCAGCCGCAATATCTGCAGCGAATTCTCCTACCCAACCGAACCTCGCGAAGCAGCCCGTACAATTCTGGAACAGGCTCAAGTGAAGAAATGCAGCACGGTGGTCATTGGGCATAAGGCGCACTCATGGTTCCGCAAAATTGCCAGGGCCGATGTTGCAGAGCGTGCGCTTCAGCTCGCCAGTGACATTTCTCTGTGGATTGTGCAGTAAACGAAAGGAGAGCCATGGCCGATCAGACTGTCCGCTTTATCATCAAGCGCCAGCCGACCCCTGACGCCAAGCCCTACTGGGAAGAATTCGATCTGCGCCTGCGGCCGGGAATGAATGTGATCATCGGGTTGATGGACATCGCTGCAAATCCGGTGGATCGCTTTGGAAAAGCTACTACTCCCGTGGCTTATGACTCCAACTGTCTCGAAGAGGTATGTGGATCCTGTGCGATGGTGATCAACGGCCGTGCCGCTATGGCATGTACTGCGCTCGTACACAAGCTGGAAAAACCAATTCGACTGGAGCCGTTATCGCGCTTTCCCGTGGTGCGCGACCTCGCTGTGGATCGTAGCGTGCTGTTTGAGAACTTAAAGCTGGTCAAAGCCTGGGTGCCGCTCGATGGTACTTACGACCTGGGTCCCGGGCCCAAAGTTAATCCCGGTACCCAGGAGAAGATGTACCCACTCTCGCGTTGTATTTCCTGCTGTCTGTGTCTGGAGGTTTGCCCTCAAGTAACCAAGCCAACTCGCTTTGTGGGAGCGGCAATCATCAACCAGGTGCGCCTGTTCAATGAGCATCCGACGGGCAAGGTGCTGAAGGAAGAACGACTTCACGCCATGATGGGCGATGGCGGAGTTCACGAATGTGCGTACGCGCAGAACTGCGTCGAGATTTGTCCCAAGGGAATTCCACTCACGACATCCATTTCGATCGTCAATGGCCAGGTAATGAAACAGGCGATCAAGGACATGTTTCAAAGTCCCGAAACCGCAATGGAAGGCGAACCGGGCCACAGGAAACCGATTCGATAGCCGCCGCGTAGCAGACGCGCTCTGCACGCTCAACGAGGCAGAAACCCAATTTGTTCGTAGGCGCAAGCCAGTGTTCGCGCCGCTACCGCCCTCGCTCTTTCTGCACCGCTGCGAAGCACTTCTCGGATTCGTTGCGGTTCAGACCGCGCCCGAGAATAACGATCCTGAATGGGGTGTAAGAACTCTACGAGAGCGTTGGTGAGCGCTGTCTTAAGCTGCGCATAGCTTTTTCCCGAAAATTCTTGTTCCGCGCTGGGGATACTGGTTCCCGCGATAAGCGAATAAATCGTAAGCAGATTACTGATCGCCGGCCTGTCTGGAGAGACCCTCACCTCGCACCCAGAATCCGTGACTGCGGAGCGGATTTTATCCCGGATCACATCCCGAGTGTCTAGAAGAGAGATGCTCCCCTTCGGCGATTCGGAGGACTTGGACATTTTTTTTCGGGGATCCTGCAAGTCCATGATGCGGCTTCCAACAACTCCCATCAGCGGCTGAGGCAGATTGAATGTGTCCCCGAATCTGCGATTGAAGCGCTGGGCAAGATCTCTTGTGAGTTCCAAATGCTGTGTCTGGTCTGCTCCAACGGGAACGCGGTCGGCTTGGTAGAGCAGGATATCGGCTGCCTGAAGCGCCGGATACGCGAACAATCCAACGGTAGCTGAGTCACGAGGCGCTACCTTCTCCTTGAATTGAGTCATGCGTTGAAGTTCGCCGAACGTAGCAAGACAACTTAGGATCCATGCAAGTTCAGCGTGCTGGCTCAGGTGAGACTGGACGAAAAGCGCGGACGGACCTGGGTCTATTCCGATTGCCAAAAGGAGGGCTGCGGCATGCAAGGTCCTGCTCCGCAGCACACCTGGGTCTTGCGGTACTGTGATTGCATGCAAGTCGGCAAGCAGATACAAACATTCGGCATCAGCCTGTTGTGCAACCCAGTGCCGCAATGCTCCGAGGTAATTGCCAAGATGTATTTCGCCAGTCGGTTGTATTCCTGAGAGGATACGAGTCATGGGAACGAGGTTCCGGATATGGCCGGTTCGACAAAAAACTACTTCTTACAGACCAGCGAGATGATGGTAGGAACTGGGCTGTTGTCGCAACTATGCAGCTTTTCGATGATGACCTTGTGTCTCCAGGAATTCCTTGAGGACGACTGCGTTGTTACGCTCCGTATCATGGGAACTGTATACCAGAGTCACTGTGCCTTCGCGTGCTGCCTGCAGAAGAACTTTCCAGGTTTCCGGTTTGGCCACGAGTTCAGCGCGGTAACGGCGCCGGAATTCGCTCCATTTCGCGGGATCATGACTGAACCATTTTCGTAATTCCGTGCTGGGCGCAACCTCTTTCAGCCAACCGCTTAGTGGCAGTGCACTCTTCCTGACTCCACGAGGCCAGAGGCGCTCTACCAGAAACCGTTTGCCGTCCCTGGCTGTGGGCGGATCATATGCGCGTTTCAGCAGGATCATGTTTCATCCCCTTTCATTGCATTCGCTACCTTAGAAATCAAACAGTCAATCCGGCCATTCTGGTGGCGCACATTCCGGACATTGCCGGTTTATGAGGTCAATCCAGGATAGGATCTCCTGCAATCCGGGCAGGAGTTTGTCACCCGCGACGCTATACGCAGCAAATACTTCACCGAAGCGATCGGTGATGAAGACTGCCGGACAAATATGACCCACAGGGTCCGTTGCGCCCAGCAAGCGATGCACATGTCCATCTTTATCGGCCAAA
>DASUBD010000239.1:0-9805 GCA_035763445.1 Candidatus Angelobacter sp. | reverse complement strand
AAGCAGCTTGTTGCGGAAACAGGCAAGCTTTTTGGCGCTCGCCATTACGAGAAATACCACTTCCTGCTTACGCTCAGCGATGAGACCGCCCATCACGGTCTTGAGCATCACGAATCAAGCGACAACGGCGCGGCAGAGGACATGTTTGAAAATCCCAACTCGCACAACCTTGAAGCCGACCTCCTCCCGCATGAATTTACTCACTCGTGGAATGGCAAATATCGTCGTCCTGCCGGGCTGGTCCATCTCAATTACCAGCAGCCAATGCACGGAGATCTTCTCTGGGTCTACGAGGGAATGACGGATTACTGGGGCAACATTCTGGCTGCGCGAACCGGCCTCCGTTCGCTGGAACAGTTCCGTGAAAATCTCGCCTACACCGCCGCCATGCTCGATCATCGCACCGGACGCACCTGGCGGCCCTTACAGGACACCGCAACCTCAGTCCAGACTCTCTTCGCCGCTGCTGCTGAATGGCAAAACTGGCGGCGCTCCGCGGATTACTATCCCGAAGGATATTTGATCTGGCTTGAAGTTGATTCCATCATCCGTCATCAAACGGGCGGCAAAAAGTCTCTTGATGATTTTTGCCGCTTGTTTGAAGGAGGCCAGAGCGGTCCACCCAAAGTAGTCACCTATAACTTTGACGATGTCGTCTCTGCGCTGAACCAGGTTACACCCTATGACTGGGCAAAATTCCTGCGCGACCGGCTTGATTCCAAATCCCCGCATGCCCCAATGGGTGGATTTGAGAACGATGGCTGGAAGCTGATCTACAACGACAAGAAGAATGCCACCATGGAGGCTGCGGAAAAAGTTGGCGATGCGCTTGATCTGAGTTTCTCTCTCGGCATCATTGTGACCAAGAAAGGCGAAGTGCGGGATGTAATTCCCGGCATGCCCGCTTATGCGGGAGGCCTTGCGCCCGGAATGACCATTGTTGCCGTGAATGGCCGAAAATATTCCAAGGACGTAATGCGCTCTGAACTTCGCCTGGCTATGCACAGCAAACAGCCCATGGCGCTTCTTTGCGAGAACGCAGATTACTTCAGCACCTACAACGTCGACTATCACGGCGGAGAAAAGTACCCCCATCTGGTCAGGGATGAAAGCAAACCAGATGTGCTCAGCACCGTAGTCAAGCCGCTGGCGGCTGCTCAGTAGTCCCTCAGGCGCGACCTTGTGTGACGGCAGCCGTGCGCTCCAGCTTGTCCCAGGCAAACGGCTTGCCGTCAATGGCGCGTTTCAGCGTCTTGAACAGCACGGCAGAGAAGAGCTGGCGGTAAGAAAAGCGCTGCAGCCAGAGATGCAGCAGGAGCTGCATATCTTCGCCTCGCCCAGCTTCCCGCCTCTCCAGCAGAAATGCCAGCGCAGATGCCACAAAATCAATCAGCAGGAAAATCACAAAGTAGAGCACCAGTTGCTCAAAGCTGCGCGGATCGCTGCTTTCCGGATGGAAGTATCGCTCCAGCAGGAATTTCAGTGTGCCCACCACAAACATCAGATCGATAAAGGGTGAAAGCAGCGGCAGGATAATTTGAAACACAATAATGTTGGGCAGCGCAATCCAGCCCAGGCGGCTGCGGCGCCGGATTGCTTCACCATGCTTCCATGCGGCCTGCAGTATTCCAAACGACCAGCGAAAGCGCTGCCGCATCAGGCCCCTGGCGGTCGTGGGCGCTTCCGTGAATGCCAGCGCGCGGTCTTCATTCACCACGCTCCAGCCGCTCTCCAGCAATGACATGGTGAGATCGGCATCTTCGGCTACGGTGTCCGTGTGATATCCGCCTGCCTCCCGCACGGCGGCTGTGCGCCATGCTCCAATGGCCCCCGGAACCACGCTCACAGCGCCAAATACGTTCAGTGCGCGCCGCTCAAAATTCTGGCTGGTGATGTACTCGAGAGCCTGCCAGCGTGTCCAGAGATTTACGCGGTTGCCAACTTTCGCGTTCCCTGCGACTGCCGCAATTTTCTCATCAGCAAAGTACGGCACCAGCAGCGAAATGGCATTTGCTGAAATCATGGTATCGGCGTCTATGCCGATATAGATCTGGTCATTTGTGTGCTCGAGTCCATAATTCAGCGCAGCCGCCTTGCCGCCATTCGTTTTTGTGAGCAGCAGCACTTTGCCCGCGGCAATCTCCTTGGCGAACTTCTCACGCACCACCTGCGATGTTGCATCTTTGGAGCCGTCATCCACCACAATCGTTCTTAGCTTTGGATAGTCTGACGCAAGCACCGAGCGCACTGTATGCTCAATCACCTTCTCTTCGTTGTAGGCGGGAACAATCACAGTGACGGCCGGTTTGAAACCGGATGACGGCATCAATGGCGTCTTGCGTAACCGGTCAAAAGTAGCCAATGCTCCAATTCCCAGCAGCCTTCCGCTCATCAACACATCGCCGAACAGGAACACCATATAGATAAACACCATGAGCCCGTTGAGCAACGTGAAGATGGCATCATTCAGGCGGGCGGAGAGCACTTCATTAGGAGCCAGTTGCGGCATTACTTCAGCCCGGTTCTTGCCCAGCAGCTCCGGCACGCTCACAATCTTGAATCCTTTGCTTCGCAGGCCGTCAATGATTTGCGGCAGGGCCTGAATGGTGGCTTCGCGGTTTCCGCCTCCGTCATGCAAGAGAATGATGTTCCCGCAAAGCGGCGGATCGTGCATCTGGCATCCTTTAGTCGCATACCGCTGCGCCTGTGTCAGGACAGCATCAACAATGTCCGCTGTCTTCCGTCCAGGCTGCCAGTCATCAGGGTCTATCTTGGATCCTATGGTGATGAATCCCAGCTCTTGTACGTGTTCGACGGGTCGTACCTGGTCTGCAATATCCGGCTCCTGGTCGATTGCGTACGGCGGACGGAAGAACAGCGGCTTTACTCCCAGCTTGCTGGCAAAGAGCCGCTCCGTCAGATTCATCTCAAAATCAATGTACCGCTGCGAAACCTCGCTGATATCAGGATGGCTGAAGGTGTGGTTGCCAATGGTGTGTCCTTCGTCGTAGATCCGCTTCGCCAACCCGGGGAACTTCTGCGCCTGAAGACCAATCAGGAAGAAAGTTGCCGGCGCATGTTCTCGCTTCAGGATATCGAGAATCCGTGGAGTATTCGTGGGGTCAGGCCCGTCATCGAATGTGAGTGCAACTTCCTTGTCCTGCCGGCCGTACTGATTCAGTTGATAAGGCTGTGGAAGCAGGGTCATCTTCTCCGCTGTAACAAACTCGGAGTCGCGGTCCATGCTTACCGTGCGTTGGCCTGGCGCCGGCTTGTGTTGCACATAAAGGATGTCGCCGTATCCTTCACGGTCCACGTCCTCGCCTGCAGGTACTGATTGCAGCTTTTGTTTCGCATCTGGTTCAGACGGATTGTCCCAGATGGACCAGAGCGACCGGTCTTCTGATCCCAGGCGCCACAGGGAGAATGTTCTGATTCCCAGGTCCCGGGCAGCGCGCATCTCGTTCAAGGTTGTTACCGCATCCAGAAACCAGACCTGGTGTTCCACTCCATCATCTTCCATATACGCGAAGTGTGGATTCAGTGAATCGGAGTCCAGCTGAATCGGAGCTTCAGATTCGCCTGAGTGCAGCCAGGCTTCCTGCACGTTGTTGGTCTCTACTGAGATCACATGCCGCGTCTTAGAATTCACTGCCCAGTCGTATCCGTAATTGCCGATGGAGCAGATGATCTTCGTTTTTGGAATGTCCTTTAAGGCTTGGCGCAGGTTGCTGACGAACCAGTCCTGCGCCGCTACCGGTCCGGGAGAACTGGTGGTCTGGTGCTGGTCATAGTTCATCACGATGAGCCCGTCTGAGCTGGCAGCCAGCGCGGCGTAATCGTAGTCTTTGTCTGCGACTGGGACGTTCACATACAGCTTGAGTCCTCGCCCGTGCAGGTCCTGCCCGAGTTCAGAAATCAGGGCGCGGAATCCTGGCTGCGCAGAAAGCGGAATCTCTTCAAAGTCTATGGTTGCGCCCTTGAAGCGGTCACTGGCCAGGAACAGCAGCAATTGTGAGCGGAAATTCTGCCGTGATTGCGGGCTTTCAAGAAAATCGCCAATGTTCGTCAGCCACTGCTTGGCAACCGGATCGAAATTGTTGATTAATGGCAGTACATCCAGGTTCGCCTTCTCAGCTCGGAGGAAGGGCATCACCTTGTCATCTGGTGTGTGTACTCTTCCGTTCTGCAGCACCGAAAATAACTGGTTGTTCTCATCCACGCTCCGGATGTTGCCGTCTGGAGTGAGCACGTGCAGCCATTCAGGGAAGAGCAAGTCGATCTGCGGATAGTATTCCTTGAGTGAAACAAAACTGCCTGCATCCCATGTGACGTAATATGCTGCCCGGATTCCTTCATCCGCATTCAGTACTACTTCAGAAGCCGGCGCTTTGGTCTTGCGATGCGTTCCTTTGGCCTGCGTCTTCCGGCGATGCTCGTGCTCCTTTAACGCGCGCAGCTTTCGGTTCTGGGCCGGCAGCAGCGTAGGTGGCAGCGGCTCCTTCTGAAAAAACACACTGACAACAAAGAAGAGGACAAGAGCTGTGATCCCCACGCCCAGTACGTCAAAGAGCAGACGCAGGCGCGTCCAGCGCTTCCTCTCCGGATCGTAAAAGACCTGTTTTGACATGTATGGAATGCTTACTTTCATCGTAAGCCGCTGCTCAGGCGCGGTCAATTCAGAGGTGTCCGTAGAAGAGGGCAGTTGAACACCTGAGGATTACACCTTTAGACTGGCTTTTCTCCATGAAACAACTCCTGGAACTGTTGCGACGCAACTGGCTCTTTTTTGCCCTGGTCACCGCTGCTGGACTGGCTTTACGTCTGTCTTTTGTATTCTTCCTGCCCCATGTCGCCGGTGACACATTTATTTATGGCGATATTGCAAAAAACTGGCTGGCGCACGGGATCTACGGCGTCACGGATGATGCCTTGGTTCGTCCCACCCTGATTCGCCTGCCCGGATATCCTGCTTTCCTGGCTGCAATGTTTGCTCTCTTCGGGCGCGAGCATTACACGGCAGTCATGATCGTGCAGGCGCTCATTGACACGAATACATGCCTTGTCATTGCCGCTTTGGCTCTTGAGCTGATCAATGAACGTGCAGCCAGGGCCGCCTACTTGCTGGCAGCGCTCTGCCCGTTCACCGCCAACTATGTTGCCGCGCCGCTTGCGGAAACGCTGGCTGTCTGCTGCACAGCTCATGCCTTCTATTACGGGGTGCGTGGAATCAAGTCGCTCAGAAATTCGCAGCCTGCTTTGTTGCATTGGGGACTGTGCGGATTCTGGACTGCGCTCTCTATGCTGATGCGTCCTGATGACGGTTTGCTCCTGCCAGCCTTCGGCATCGTGCTATTGCTGCTTCTTTTCTTGCACTCGAATCGGAAACAGATCGTCGTTGCCGGTATGGTCTTCCTGATCATCAGCATCGCTCCTCTGGTTCCCTGGACGGTCCGCAATTGGCGCGTCTTCCATGTTTTCCAGCCGCTGGCCTCTCGCTACGCCAATGATCCCGGAGAGTTTGTTCCTCTCGGCTTCAATCACTGGGTCAAGACCTGGATGGCCGATTTCGCCTCAGTGGACGATGTCTTCTGGCAAGTCAGCGGAGATCCCATCGACTTCCATACCCTTCCTGAGCGAGCGTTTGATTCCCGTCGCGAGTATGATCACACCCGCGACCTGATTGACCGCTACAACGAGCAACTGTATATCGATCCAGAACTGGACTGGCAATTTGAGCTGCTGGCCCGCGAGCGCATCGTGCACAATCCCTTCCGTTATTTTGTCGGGATGCCTTTCCTCAGGATCTCTGACATGTGGCTGCGTCCGCGCACGGAAATGCTGCCTGTAGATACGCACTGGTGGCGCTTTTCAGATCATCTGGGCGAGAGCGTCTTTGCCCTGCTTTGGGCCGCGCTCAACTTGTTTTACCTGATAGCCGCTCTCCGTGGCTGGATTTCGTGGAAGCTGGGTTTGGTCGCGGTACCGCTAATTGCATACCTGCTGATGCGTTCAATTTTCCTCAGTACCATAGAAAATCCCGAGCCGCGGTATGTCCTGGAGTGCTTCCCCGTTCTATTGGCTTTTGCAGCTGGGGCATTCGTACGCTCAAACCGTCTAGAGCAAACTCAGACGTAATGAAAAACCCGCCGGATCGCTCCGGCGGGTGGTGATCAGATTAATTTTCTGGTTAGAAGCTGACTTTGCCTCCAATCCAGACGACGCGACCCGCGGCGGAGGTGATTGCCGGGTTAGCGAAGTCACGACCGAATAACCCCACACCCGCATCCTCCATGCCTGGATCGATGCTGGTGAAGTTGAAATGGTTGAAAGCGTTGTTTAACGTCAGGTGCATTTCAAAATTCGCGTGCTCGCCGAGCTTGAACATCTTGTAAATGGATGCGTTGGCGAGATTAGATTTGGCATCCTGCTGCGGGTTACGGCCTACGTTCCCGAACGGAGTGCCAAATACCTGTTGCGAGGTTCTCGCATTGATGATGAATTTAACATCGTTTTGAGTGATCCCAGCGACTGTACCATTGTTCAGCTGATTGACGCTGAGCAACGTGGTGGGGCTAGTGTTCGCAAAGTTGCAAACGGCGGTACGAGCGGCCGTGGTGCTGACTCCGGGCAGGAAGCCGAGAGCGCCCCAAACGCAAGCGTCGGCGGCAAAGATGCCCACAGTATTCCCCGGCGCGTTACGATTTCCGTAGAACGGGCGGGCGCTGTCCCCGACGAATGCATTGACAAACGCGGCATCATAGACGTTTCCGAAGGGGTTGCTCTCGTCTCTCAACCCGACCGGGACAATAGAGTTAAAGGTTGCCCCGCAGGAAACAGTGGCACAATTAATGCCCAGAGACTCACCAAGCTGAGCGGGAGTGTAGGGCTGACCGGAGGCGAGGATGTAGTCAGCGGAAATAGACCATCCGCCCAGAATGTGACCCAACAGACCGTGCTGCTGCTTGAAGAATGGAATCTGCTCGGTAAACAGAATTGTCCATGCCTGCGGAATATTGAGGCCCGAAATCGAGCGCTCAGCACCGCCGGTCTGGAACGGGTTTTGCGCCGCAAACAGAGTATTACCCGCAGTGCCAGTAGCAAAAATCTCAGAGACGTTGTCCAGAGTCTTGCTCCAGGTATACCCGGTTCGCATCGTTAGCTGTTTAAACAGATTGTTGGCGCGGAACTCCAATTGCAAAGCATGGTAATCAGAGAAACCACCATTGTTTCGTGTGCGAACCACGCCGAACCCGCAGTTCAGGCGGCCTACGTCGGTTCCAGCGCCGGGACCTGATTGAGTGGTGGCAGCGCATGACGACGTATTGGAAGGCACTAGTCCCGCCTGCAGCGGTCCTGGCGCAACGGCTGTTCCGACATAAGGATTGCCATCCACGGTCTGGAACAGATTGTAACCATGGTTGCCCACGTACCGAGCTTCCACGGCAGAGCTCTTTGTAACTTCACGTTCAACGCCGAAACTCCAGCTCTGGACCTTGTCTGGACCAAAATTTGGAGCAATGGTTGTTTCGTTCTGGGTGCGAGGATCGAAAGTATTCGTCTTGATGAAGGCGCTCAATGCATTCCGCACGTTGGGACCGGTGGGAACTCCAGGCAGCATGCTTGAGTTCAGGCCAGAGGTTATCGTCTGCAGGAACGTCATCGGCGAAGATGACGAGATGTTGACGAAGATGTTGTAGAACGGCGGATCATATAACATGCGATATCCACCGCGAACAGTGGTCTTGCCGTTGCCGGTTAGGAACCCACCCCATTGCGGCTGCCAGGCAAACCCAAGGCTTGGCCCGAAGCTGTTCTTGACCGATGGGATTTCGGGGTTAGTCCGCTGGTCCAGGGAAAGCGACTGTAACCAGAATGCCTGGTTGGGATCACTTTCGCGAGCCGTTGTGAGATCGTGGAACAGATTGGCAGGTTGGCCGTAGTAAGTCCATGTGACACCCAGGTTCAACGTCAGGTTGCGCCCGATCTTCCAGTCGTCACCCGCGTAAGCGAATGTGTCGTACTCGCGGAAATCGAGCCCAGGATTGCCCTGCGCAATTTGCACCCGGTTAGGAGTGTTCGTAGTCAGGAAGCTGGCAAGGCTGCTGAACCGGTACTGGCCATTAAGCACCGGTAAAAAGATATTAGGAGAACGTTGATACGTCCAGTTCACACCCGACTTGAAAGCGTGCTTGCCTAAGACGTAGTTCCAGTTATCCTGCGCCTGCCAGGAGTTAACCAGGCGTGATTGGGGTAGATTGGTTGCTGGACCGATGCTAAGGGCCCCTCCGGCCTGGAAGCTAATATTCGTGAAGGCTTGGGCAAGTTGGCCAGCGACAGGTTCAAGTGGGTTCAGACCACCGCCAAATTCCACTCCCAGACGGCTGAACGAAATACGGGCCTCATTCACCATTCGGGGGCCGAAGTTGTGGGTCCAACTCTCCAGGATTGCTTGACTGAGGGCAGGGGTGTTCCTGAACCAGCCGCCAGCTCCGTTGTCACCAATGTTGAAGCTGTTGCCGCGATTGAAAAGATACCGGCTTGTGAGCGTGTCGCTCCCGAACGTCATGTCATTGCGTACCACGAAATCAAAACCATGGAACGGAGTTGAAACAACTCTGGTCACTCCTCCAACTTGCACGTTGCAAGGGCTGGCAGTCGTCCCCAGATTTTGAGTTAGAAACGTCGGGTTCCCATTGGCATCTTTCGGCCCGGTAGCTCTCGGTGTAGGGTTGCCGAAGCCGAAAGCGTAAGGCCCAAAGTTTTGCAGAACCGATAGGGCGGTGGCATTGGTGGTGCCGCAGCCAGCCAGTGTCGCCAGGCCATTCGGTGTGGGAGTAAGAGAAGAGGTGGTGAACACGCCACTGCCCGAGAACAGATCGCTATCAAATCCGCCGAACAGGAAGGCTTTGTTCTTCACAATCGGTCCACCGATGGTCCCACCGCTGAATTCCTCATTGAAACGTGGCGGGCCGCTGAATGGAGTTGTTGTTCCTGGTTTATTTGTGTTGTGCTGCGTGTTGCTCAGCGCTTCAGTGTACGAATTTCTATTCTGGCCAAAAACGCTTCCATGCCAGGCATTGCTTCCAGACTTCGTGATTACGTTTACCACCGATCCGGCGTTGCGTCCGTATTCCGGACCGAACTGGTTGGTGATGATCACGTATTGGCCCACGAATTCCGTGTTCGACAGGAAAAGCCCTGGTCCGCCCACGCTATTGTCGTTGTTGTTCTGACCATCAATTTCCTGGTCGTTGTTTCGTCCGCGAAGTCCGTTGCTGGAGAACCCAACGCCATTGGTGTTTGAGAAATTGTCGCTACGCGTGGCGACCACGCCCGGGACAAAGAGCGCCAGACGGTCCAGTCCCTCATTCTCCTGAATTCCAGCAAAGGTGCTCAGGGTGGTTCCGGTAAAAGTGTTGGTGACCTGCGACTGAGTCGTTTCAATCAGCGGCGCTGCGGCCGTGACTTCCAGAGTAGTGGAAGTTTCGCCTATTACCATTTTGACCGGACCGAGGCCACTGTCTTTTCCGGCGGTTACGATCACGTTGGTCTGCGAAGCGGTCTTGAAGTTTGGACTGCTCACTTCGATCGTGTAGGTTCCGACCGGCAGCAGGTTCAGGCGGAATAAGCCTGAGTTGTCGCTCGTTGTGGTTGTGACTATTCCAGTATCCACATTCCTGGCTTTCACTTGGGCGCCGGCCACTACCGCTCCCTGAGGATCGATCACTGAGCCCGAAATCGAGCCGCGAATGACCTGTCCAAATAACGGGACGAAGCAGACAAGCACCATGGTGAATGCCAC
>DASUBD010000238.1:0-8232 GCA_035763445.1 Candidatus Angelobacter sp. | reverse complement strand
TTTCTGTCCAGTTCCAGCTTTTCCTGCTTCAGCCGGACCAGCGCCGCCACGTCATTCCTCCGTTCGGCCTCAACGATCCCGCGCTTGATCTCCCGCTCCCGGCGATAAATCTGCATCCGATGCCGTAAATCTTCCAGCGCTCCGTCCACCAGCTCCGGCGTCAACGGCTCATCCTCTTTCATCAGCGCCGAAGCCAGCAGTTGACGGTCGGCATCGCTCATCGGCAACTGCATGGGATCATCCACCTCTTCGCCGGCCTCAAGCATCTGCTGCAGCAACGCCTCACTGTTCAGCCCTTCATGCAATCGCTCTTCCGCCATGGCGCGCAAAACTTGTCTGCGAAGAGGCCTCTCTTCTTCCGTAACGGCCGCTGCCGCCCGCAGCAGGATTTTTTCTGACGGCTTCATTCCCACCGCAAATGCCGCCTTCACTTCCCTGCTCGCCCGATTCGTCGCCGCCGACCTGAACTCCTGCCGCAGCACTTCAGAATCAATCCCCAGCTTCTGCGCGATGTCATTCGCCAGCGCCTCGCGTTCAATCTTGTTGGGTACATGATGGAGATGAGGCAACAGATAATTGACTGCGTTTTTCTTTCCCTCTGGAGTGCGCACAGGAAACATCGCCATCACCCGGTCCACGAGATAATCAAAGAATATGAGCGACCCCTTGAGCGCCTGCCTATACGTTTGCGCGCCATTCTTACGAATGAACAAGTCAGGATCAAACCCGGCCGGCAGCCGAAGAACCTTCACCTTGAATTCTTCTTCCAGCAGCATGCCCAATGACTTATCCGTAGCCGTCGCGCCAGCCGTGTCGGGATCGAAATTGACCACAATATCCTTGCTGAACCTGCCCAGCAGGCGCACCTGCGTCTCCGTGAACGCCGTTCCCGAACTCGCCACCACGTTGTGAAAGCCGGCCGAATACACCGCAATACAGTCCATCTGGCCTTCCACAATAATCGCGTACTCCAGTTTCCTGATAGCCTCTTTAGCCTTGTCCAGATTGAACAGCACTCGCGACTTCGAATAAATCGCCGTCTCCGGCGAATTCAAGTACTTCGGACCCGCTTTCTCATCCGTTGCCAGCGTTCGCCCTGTGAAAGCAATGATCCTGCCCTGCTCGTTGGCAATCGGAAACATGATACGGTTGCGGAACTTGGAATAGATATTCCCCTCGGCGCCTTCCTTCCACGTGAACAGCCCGCACGTGCGCATCAGTTCATCGTTGTATTCGCCCTTCCATTTATCTTTCAGAACAAACCCGGAATCCGGAGCAAAACCAATCTTGAACTCGCGAATCGTTTCTTCGTTCAATCCCCTGTTGCTCAGGTACTGCCGAGCCTGTGCTGCCTCGGGCCGCCGCAACTGCTCCTGAAAGAATGCGCATGCCCGCTCGTGCATTTCAATCAATTGCCCGCGCAGCTTCGCATCCGCCGCTTCATGCTCTGAGCTGTACTGCATCTTCGGCAGCTTGATATCAAACTTCTGAGCCACCAGCCGGACGGCTTCCATGAAGGAAACCTTCTCGATTTCCTGGATGAAACTGAACACATCGCCTGACTTGCCGCAGCCAAAGCAGTGAAAAAACTGTCTCGTGGCATGGACGGAGAACGAAGCCGTCTTCTCTTGGTGGAAGGGACATAACCCGGAAAAGTTCTGGGCGCCAGCCTTCTTCAACTGGACGTAGTCGCCCACCACGCGGATAATATCCGCCTGCTGCTTTACTGTATGCGCGAGATCGACCGGTGCGGACATTGCTCTCTTCTATTCTCCAGTGAAACAGCACAGCGTGAAAGGGCAATTTTCCGTATATTGCCTGTGCGGAAATGCCGCACCTTGTGGAAAACCGGCTCAAAAACAGCCCATAGCGCTTCGAAAACCTGCTCTGCCGGAATCCGGAGATACAATTCTGGTGTCTACAGTTGCTGAGGACTCTCATGACTTTGCAGCCGGAAAACGGAGCGCCCTCGTTCTATACCGTCCCGGCGTTCAGACCCACCGGAAACGCCTTGCTCTCCGGACTGCTCTTATCTATCGCCGGCTTCTGCCTTGTCACTTTGATCTTCAACTACGGAATCAGAGAAACATTGTGGAGCTATGCCACTCCAGAATCCACTTCAGACCTCACTGCCTCCTCTGATGCCCCGAGCACGACTGTCCGACAAGCCAGTACAGAAACCATCCGCCGCATCTCACTCCCGAGCTCAGTCCTCCAATCTCTCCAGGGCACATACTTCAGCGAGCAAGTGAACCGGACCTATGACATAACTCTGGACGGCCGCAATATCTATTTACAGATTGACCGCCAGCAGAAACTTGAGCTCGTTCCGGTCTCAGAAGATACTCTGCATGCCGGTGAAGGCCACCTCATTAAATTCCACCTGACAGCCATGCGGGATATTGACAGGCTTGATCTCTACGATAATGGCCGCCACATCGTCGCCCTTCGGCAATAAGAACTAAGCCATCTGACTGCATTCGAAACAACATGCAATACGCACGCCACAAAGGTCGCGGCCGGCGATTCCGCACTCTCCAATCCAAGTATTCTCCGTGTCTCCGTACCTCCGTGGTGAATGGGCTCTCCAAAGGCATTCACACTGTTTCGGAGCTGAGTGCTGACTGCTGATTGCTGACTGCTCTCGCGAATGCTCATTGCTGAACACTGAGTGCTTTCTGTACCCTAATCCGTCATGAAAATTGAAACTCTTGCCGTCCACGCCGGTCAGCATCCGGAACGCGGCACACGCGACGTTACTCCCGCCATCCATCTCGCTACCACATTCCAAAAAGCTGACGACGGCACTCTGCCCGGCGGCTACCTTTATTCCCGGCCCAATAATCCCAACCGCGAAGCGCTGGAATCAGCTCTGGCTTTACTGGAGGGCGGCGCTGCCGCTTTGTCGTTTTCCTCCGGCAGTGCGGCCACGTTTGCCGTACTGCAATCACTCTCGCCCGGAGACCACGTCATCGTCGGCGAAGATGTCTTTTACGGAACTCTGGTCCTGCTCAAGACCATCATGGCCAATTGGGGCGTAGCTTTCACTCAAGTCCGTATGCAGGACCTGGCTGCCGTCGGGCGCGCCATCACGCCGAAGACCCGTCTCTTCTGGGTGGAGACCCCTTCCAACCCCATGCTGGCCGTTAGCGATCTGCGAGCCGTGATTTCTCTGGCAAAAAAACATAGGGCCATCGTCGCCTGTGACAACACCGTAGGCACGCCCATGCTGCAGAGACCGCTCGAACTTGGCGCTGATATCTCCATGCACTCAGTGACTAAATTTCTCTCGGGCCACAGTGATGTCTTAAGTGGAGCGCTCGTCTTCCGCGAGACGGGCCCACTGCTCGACCGCGTTCGCCACATTCAGCAGCAGAGCGGAGGCGTGCCTTCACCTTTCGAGTGCTGGCTCACCCTGCGCGGCCTGCAGAGCTTCCCTTATCGCATGCGCGGTATCTGTGCCGGCGCGCAACGCATCGCAGAATTTCTGAGCACACATCCCAAAGTTGAAGCCGTCCATTATCCCGGATTGTCCAGGCATCCGGGACATGACGTTGCCGCAGCCCAGATGTCAGGCGGCTTCGGCGGACTGATGTCCATGCAGGTAAAAGGTGGTCAGCCGGAAGCATTCAAAGTTCTTGCCGCCGTAGAGATCTTTACCCACGCAACCAGCCTCGGCGGAACCCACAGCCTCATCGAGCATCGTGCGTCCGTCGAAGGTCCGGACACTCGCAGCCCCGTAAACCTGCTGCGCCTTTCGATTGGTCTCGAGCATCCGGATGATCTGATTGAAGATCTCGGTCGAGCTTTGAATTCCATATAACCTTTGCACAAAGCTGGGACAGTGGCGCGTCTTGGCGTTGTGAACAGTCGTTTGTTGGCAGATGGCGGAGAAGCACCTTCACTTTACGCCCTGCATCCACTCAGGCATCTGGAAGCTAATCTTGTCGGGAGGGAGACACCGATGAGTTTTTCTCATCTTCTTGTCGGCGGCAACCCGCCACTGATCGCCTCTTGCTGCCTTTCATGTTTCAGCTTCGTTGCGGCGAGCGTGAAAGAGGAATTGTTAGCTGTAACGGAACAAGTTCACTGCTGCCCGCGGAGGCACCACAACCAGAATCCGAACTCTAAACAAAAAGCCAGACAAGTGAGCACCAGCAGGGCCAAATCGAGAAAGCAACCTTCCCGGCGCTTTCGCACCGATTGATAATAAGACGCGCCTTCGTTGCGCGCGGGCCTTCAGCAGCGTGGCGCTGGATTCTTTGTCTTTGCTGTTCGCGGCCCTCAAGGGGCTTCTTTTTGGCTTCCGCTAAAGCCTGGCGATCAAGCCAAACAAGCGGGCCGCAAGAGTCCAAAAAACAACTAGGGCAGTTACCGCTGCCGCACCTCCAACTCCACTGGCCGGGCCACCGCGCTTACCTCCGGATCGTAGTATTCGTAGACTCGCGATTCAAAAGTCCGTGCGCGGATCGGATACTTCGCCCGCAGGCGGAACCTCAACTTCACCGTCTCTCCGGGCGCGAACGAATCAAAGTAGAGAATTGCCTGTGTTGCCGTCAGGCTGAACTTTGACAGCGTCCCGCTCTTCAACCCGGCGCTCTTTTCCTTGTACGCATCCAGATCTTCACTAAGAAGGTCGAACCCCGGAGGAATCCCCAGGTCGACCATCACCATCTTTGCGGTTTTGTGCAGGTTGTTCCTGACCGTCGCCGTGGCGGTAGCAATGTCATCCTGGGCCAATCGAGTGCGGTCATAAGCCACATCAATCGAAAGTGGTTCATGCTCTGCCTTTTCATCCCACGGCAGGAAGTAGCTGCCCACCACCTGATAAGCCAGCCCGCCCTTTCCTTCGAACCGGATCTCAATGTTGGCAGCTTTTGGTAAATCGGTGTTCTTGAAAACAAACTGGTGCAGCAAATCATTGTTTTCCGGTGTCAGCGTAAGATTCGCTGCCGGCTTCCCGTTCACTGCCACCACCACCGTACCGCTCACATCCGCTGCGCCCTTTTCTGTCGATGTAAGCAGCGCGCGCAAAGCCATGATCGTCGCCTGCGTGGTCCCCCATGTCCCATTCGCGTCTTTTTTGGACGCAAGATAACTCAGCGCCTTGCGGACGACGCCTGGAGCCTCGCCGGATTTCAGGAGCGCCTGCACAGCCAGCCCGGTGGTTTCAACTGACGCGCTCTCGCCTGTGCTGTAGACGCCGGTTTCGTCTGCCGTCCACCAAACCTGCTCTCCTTTCTCTGTGCGCGCGTCGAGCAGGTTTTGGACTGCCTGATGCGTGAATTCCTCGTCGTCTCCATAATCTGCGGCAAAGTTCGCCACCACGGCCAGAGTGTAGGCGTCAACCTTCCCTGCCATGTGCTTTTCCACGAATTCCTGCGCCTTCTCAACTTCCGGTCCTTCATAGCCTGTGTTCTTGAGTGACCATGCGATATACGCGGTAATGCGCAACACGTCAGAGTTATAGCGGGTTGTGGCTCCTTCGTTGATGAACTGTGTATCAGGTTTCCAGCTTCCGCCCGGCTGTTGCTGGTTCGCCAGCCACTGCTGCGTTCGGGCAATGACCCGCGAGTCCACGTCATAGACCTTTGACATGTCGTAGAACTCCATCAAGCCGTACGCCGTGAGGATCTTGTTGGCCGGAGCGTTTCCGAACCAGGAAAATCCGCCGCCGGGGACTTCAAAGGTCAGCAGCCGCTGGTATCCGTTGGCGATGTAGCCTTCGGCCTTGGCGTGAACTTCAGGTGTCAGTTTCTTGGTGCGCTTCATGTAGTCAAGCGCCAGCACATTGGGATACGTGCTTGACGACGTCTGCTCAAAGCATCCATTCGGCATGCGCAGGATGCTGTCCATGCCTTCCACCACCTGGCTGATCGGCCCGGGGTAGAGCCGCACGAAAATTTTGTTCGCTTCGGGAATTGCGTTGGCCGGGAACTCAACCTTGTGCTGCACTGTGTTCTCAAGCCGGCCGTTGAACACAACGCTTTGCTCCCGGCCGTTGGGGACCACCTCAATCTCGCGCACCACGATATCCGCTCGGTTGGCGCCGCCATTCATTTGCGCAGATAGCGTGAGTTTGAATTTCCCAATCCGCTTCGCCTCCAGCGTGAACTGTGAGCTGCCGACCCGCCCCGTATCCACCTTTACAGACTTGGAAGTCGTGTCATCAACCAGCGAGTACCAATCATCCGCTTTGAGTTGCACGCTGACATCACCCGGTGAATCCGAGTAGTTGTAAATGGCAACCGGAATCGAGACCCGGTCGCCCTGCGTAAGCGTCACCGGCAGGTCAAGGTCGACAAAGAAATCCTGAAACACTTTCAGGCTTGCATTGGAAGAGCCGAGCGCTCCATGCTGGGTTGACGCAATCATTGCCATCCGCCATGTGGTGATGGAATCAGCCAATGGAATCTCAATGCTGGCTCGGCCATCTTTGTCCGTAATGATTTCCGGATTGATGTACAGAGCTTCCGGGAAATACGAACGCACATGAGGGGCGGGCGCACCAGACTCGTTTTTCAGCAGGACTGCACTGTTTGTCGCTGCAAAATCCATCGCGCCGTTCACAGATTTGGCCCTCCGGAGTTCCATGGGCCCTCCCATGGCAACCCCGGGCGCGGCTTGGGCGAGTTGAGCCACGCTCGTCTCGATCAGTGGCGCTGCCGCCGTAACCTCAACCGTGGTAGAGACTTCTCCAACTTCCAGAGTCCCGGAAACGAGTGCGCGATCGCGCACGCGAAGAGTAATTTTCCGTGTGCCCGACTTGAATCCTTGCGATGAGATTTTTACCTCATACTTGCCTGCGGGAAGCCCGGAAAAAGAGACTTGTCCGGCTCCATTCGTTCTTGCCGTGCGTGTCTTTCTGGTGGAAACGTTGCGCAACTCAACCGTAGCGCCGGGGATCACCGCGCCCACAGGGTCTACCACAGTCACAACGGTTTCTGCCAGACCATTCACTGCGCCACGGTCATGTTCGATTTCAACTTTCATCCTGGACCGGGTGCCGGGCGCTTCAGCCGTCCACTTTTGCTGAAAATACAGCCACGTCACAAGATCATCGGGTGTGTTCAATTGCTGGTCTGGACCCGCACTACGCAGCAGATAATAACCGTTGTGATTGCCCCAGTTCGTAGGTTGCAAAACCAGCCTGTTGTTCCAGGCATCACGAAATTCCGGACCGCCCGATTTTGCAAGTGCGTCAAAGGTCCGTATCGGATCCGCACCCTTCGGGGCATGATTGAACGCCCACGTAAGTCTCCTCGCTAGTGCTATCGTCTTGTCCGCTAAACGCTCCTGGTACCTGCGCGAGTACTCGGCGAACTTTGTCGTGGGCAGGTCCTTGCCAACTTCCGTTGTAAATTTGTTCGCCGTGGTGATTTCCATGGCTGAAAATAAGGCTCGTGCCGCCCGGTCACGCTGCTCCACTTCTGACTTTTCCGGCGGCTCTACAATCTCCGGCATGCCGATGGAGTGAATCTCATACCGCGGCTTCATTACCTCCTGCTCCAGGTAAAAGAAAACCTTGGCAAAGCCGGGCTGCTTTTCTGCCAGCGCGAACACGGCTTCATCCACCACCTGCAGTCCCAGCGCGGCACGCACGCCCTGCCCGCGCGCGTTGGTTACGCGGAAGCGCACGCGCGCATCCTCACCGGGTTTATAAACGGCCAATTCCGGCGCGGCTTCAATCTTCAATTCGTCCGCGGGTTGAACAAAAACCATCCGATGGTCCCCCACCGGCTGTGCGTTCCTGCCAAACAGGTAAACGCTGAAATCCACCGTTCCCGCCAGCTCCGGCCCGGCAATCAAAGAGAGATCAGCCTGGCCGTTCTGAAGTTCCAGATCGCGGGTGAGCACCGTCTGCCCGTCCTTGACCACATCCACATAGGCCGCTCCACGCGACTTGGTGGAGAAAATATTCAGGCGAATGCGGTCCCCTGCGCGATAGATCGCGCGTTCCGGGCGAAGCAGAATCTGGTCGTCACCCTGGCGGGCTTGCAATTCCGTTGTGCTGGATGCCTGATTTCCATCTTTGGCCCGGGCATCAATCTTGATGTTCAAATTGCCGGCTCCCGCCTGGAGCCGCGCGATGGCAACGCCTCCGTCATCCGTGGTGAGCCGCTGATAGGAATTTCCCGGGCCGCGCACCACCACGTCCGTTTTCGCGGCGCTTCCATCGGGATAAGAAGTCAGGATAAAGACCTGGTTCTCAAGATGCGGAACCAGCGTGCC
>DASUBD010000237.1:0-8272 GCA_035763445.1 Candidatus Angelobacter sp. | reverse complement strand
GGGTTGCAGTGGGTGCAGCGTCAACGCTTTCAACCGCAACCAGAAGCTGTCCCAGGTTTCCAGCAACACCACTCAAAGATGGTTTGCCGCTTTTTGCCGAATTCGGCGCAGGTTCAATGGCAGCCAATTGGTTCAACTTGTCGCCAGCCGGATTCGTCTTATAAAGCTCGCTGATTTCCACGAGCGCCTGGTCGGCCTGGGCCAATGCATTGCTCAGGCGCATGGCCAGCGAGAACTGCTTCTGCAGGTCAGCGGGGGATGTTTGCACGCGCGGGTCCATCCCCAACTTGAAAGGCTGCGTGTAACTCTTGCCATTCACTGTGAGCCGGACCTGATAACTTCCCGGGAGAGCGTATGGGCCTTCCGGTTCGTGAGCGGAATTCTGCCCCGCTGCGACAGACATGCTGTATTGCACGCCTTGCCTCAGAGGTGATGCCAGTGAGGGCGCGGTGTAATGCAAGTCCCAGATCAAGCGATGCATCCCCGGCTGAGCGGAAATCGGCGGAGCAGGGTGTAGCCAGTAACTCGGGAATGGCGGCGGAAACGGAGGAGTCCAGGGCTTGTCATTGCTGGAGTAGGCCCGAACAACATGACCAGTGGAATCAAGAATCTCCAGCTTCACTTCGCGTTGAGCAGCAGACTTCAAGGAATAGTAGAGAATGACCCCCGGGGGAGGGTTTTCTCCTGCCGGGACCTCGGGTGGCAAAGGCGTGTCATGGTTGGTATTTGCCCGAATACGCATGCCCGTTGCGGGCTTGAAAAGGTGCGCGTCTGCTGAACTAATCTGATCTCTCAATTCGCGAAGTGGAGAAATGTCATCCAGAACCCAGAACGAGCGGCCGTGAGTGGCGATGACGAGATCGTTGTCTTTTACCACCAGATCATGTACTGGTACGGCCGGCAGATTGAGTTGCAGAGGCTGCCAGTGATCGCCATTATCAATCGAGAAGAAGACACCTCGTTCTGTGCCGGCGAAGAGCAGTCCTTTGCGAACGGGGTCCTCGCGAACGGCGCGGACGTAAGCGCCATCAGGAATGCCGGAATTGATGCGTGTCCATGTCTTGCCGAAGTCGTCCGTGCGGTAGATCCATGCACTGATGTCGTCCATGCGGTGCCGATCAATGGCGGCATACGCGGTGCCGGCGGCGAAATGACCAGCATCAATCAGGCTGATCTTGCTCCACAGCGGAAGACCGGGAGGCGTAACGTTGGTCCAACTCTTGCCGCCATCACGCGTGAGATGAATCAGCCCTGTGTCGCTGCCGGCCCAGATCTCTCCGGCGCCAACTGGCGACGGCGCAATGGTGTAAACAACTCCGTGACCGCGTTGCGCAGCGTTCGCAGGAGTGAGAGGTCCTTCGGTGGAAGCTTTGGGATCTGTGCCGGTGAGATCAGGACTGATCTTTTGCCACGTGCTGCCCTGGTTCGTTGATTTCAATACGAACTGTGAGCCGTAATAAAGAGTGTGCGAATCCTGAGGCGAGAAGACTACAGGGGAAGTCCAGGTGAAGCGGAATTCAGCTTTGGTGGGGTCAGCACCGAAATTGCGCACCGCTTCCGGCGAGATAATCTGTTCCTCGCCGGTGCGCTTGTTATAACGGAAAAGCTCACCAAACGTGCTTCCGCCATAGACGATGTTGGAATCCTTGGGGTCGGGCGCAATGTAGCCGCTTTCACCGGCGCCGGTGGGATGCCAGTCACGGAAGGTGATAGAGCCATCATTGCTGCGGCTGGTGGTGTCTACGCTGCCTGAGTCCTGCTGTGCGCCATAGACGTGATACGGGAACTGGTTATCCACGCTCACGTGGTACATCTGCGCTGTCGCCTGGTTATACCAACTGCTCCAGCTTTTGCCGCCGTCCAGGGTCACACCCACACCCTGATCACTGCCAAAGATCATAATTCGCGGATTCGCAGGGTTGATCCAGAGCGTGTGATAGTCGTCGCCGCCCGGCGCGCCTTTGAGAGCAGCAAAAGTCTTGCCACCATCTTTCGATTGATAAATGGAGACGTTCGAGGAATAAACGTTGTCAGGGTCTTTCGGGTCCACGTCAATTTCGCCGAAGTACCAGCCGCGGCCGGAGATGCGCGGGTCAGAGTCCGTTCGCGCCCAGGTTTGTCCAGCGTCGTCAGAGCGGTACAAGCCGCGGTCTTTGCCCGGAGTATCGATCAGAGCGTAAACGCGTTTGCCCTGCGTGCCGCGAGCAATGGCAAGGCCGATGCGCCCAGGATCGCTCGTCGGCAGCCCGCCGCCAGTGATGGGCTTCCATGTGACGCCGCCATCCGTCGATTTGTAAATTGTGCCTGCGGTGGTAACAGGCGGGTAGCTGCTCCAAGGCGGGCGCTGATCGTGGACCAAGGCCGCGTATAGCGTTTGCGGATTGTCGGGATCAAGCGTGAGATCGATTGCGCCGGTATTGTCGTCTTTGAAGAGGACTTTCTGCCATGTCGAACCGCCGTCAGTGGAGCGAAAGACGCCGCGCTCAGGGCCCGGGCCGTAAGCACTGCCCATGGCGGCTACGAGCACAATCTGCGGATTGTGCGGATCAATAACAATTCGCGATATATGACGGGAGTCGCGCAAGCCGATGCTGGTCCAGGTCTTGCCAGCGTCCGTCGATTTGAAGACGCCATTGCCATAGGTGAGATCAGAGCGGAAATCAGCTTCGCCGGTTCCGACATAAATGACATCAGGGTTCGATTGCGAAATAGCCAATGCTCCAATTGACTGCGTAGGCTCGTTGTCGAAGATCGGGCGCCAGGTTTCACCGGCGTTATCGCTCTTCCACACGCCGCCGCCGACCGCGCCGAAATAAAAAACATTTGGCTGGCTTTCCACGCCGCTTACAGCGATGCTACGGCCGCCGCGGAAAGGGCCAATCATCCGCCAGCGCAAGCCGCTATAAAGCTGGGAATCAACCTGTTGCGCAGGAGCGTAAAACGACAAGAAGCAGACAGAAATCAGCAGACCAAGCCGCCAGGCGGCGCGAGAGAATGAAATGAACATAAGCAGAGCATTGTAAATGACGGGGGTTTTTCAGCAGGCAACTGATCTGGTACATTCAGAGGTACTCCATCCGAACACAAAGCCGAAAGGAAAAATATGCAGATACGGCATCTGAGTGTGCCCGGGTACGAGAGTGTGGTCAGCGGGGTGGATGAAGCCGCCCGTTACCACGGCATCCTTTTTATCCATAGCACCGCCCTCGGTCCCGCCGTGGGTGGAACCCGGCTGTGGAGCTACCAGAGCGAGCAAGACGCAATCACTGATGGTCTTCGCCTCTCCCGCGGAATGACTTACAAGAATGCATTGGCTGGGCTGCCTTGCGGCGGAGGCAAGTCGATCATCCTTCGCCCGGAAGGAGATTTCGATCGGGAGAAGTTATTTCGCGCACACGGGCAGCTGGTGGAATCAGCTGGGGGAAAATACATCACGGCAGAAGATGTAGGCACGAGCCCGGCAGATATGGAGTGGGTCCGCCACGAGACTAACCATGTTGCGGGATTGCAGGGGAAATCCGGAGATCCCTCGCCTAAAACGGCGCGCGGGGTTTTTCGGGCAATTCAGGCGTGCGCCCGGTATCGCTGGGGCAGCGATGATTTGAAGGGCAAGACAGTTGCGATTCAAGGCTGCGGGCACGTTGGATACTACCTTGCGGGCGAGTTGGCGAGAGCCGGCGCGAAACTGGTGGTTGCAGACGTTGATCAGAGCAAAGTCGCGCGGGTGGTGCGAGAGTTTGGCGCGACGGCTGTTGCTGTGGACGAAATTCTGGCAGCAAAGGTGGATGTTCTGGCTCCATGTGCGCTGGGCGGAATCATCAATGATGAGACCATTCCCCGCTTCCACGCAGAAGTGATTGCAGGAGGCGCGAACAATCAACTGCTGGAACCACGACACGGTGATGCGCTGCAGCAGAGAAAGATTTTGTACGCTCCAGATTACGCGGCCAACGGCGGCGGGGTGATTAATGGCTGTTGCCGGGAGATGCTGGGTTGGGACGAGGCGACAACCAACGCCAAGATCGACGCAATCTACGAGACGATTTTGAATATTTTCGCGGTTGCGCAGCGAGAACGCATCCCCACGTATCAGGCTGCTGACCGGTTGGCGGAGGACAGGTTGGCGCAGGCGGTGAGGTAGGTTAGGTCCTTCAATCCGCGGCAGGCTTCTTCCGGACGTAGAGCAGCTTATCGATTTCTGCTACAACATCGCCTTTCTCATCAGTGACTGAGACGTGAAACTCCGGCTCGACTTTGGGCTGTGAGTCAGCGGCGGCGCGGATTTCAGCAATCTTTTCTTCAGAAATTGTGAACGTGGCTTTGACCAGTCCTTTGCCCGGCCTTTTGAAGCGAATCGTAGCAGCTTTGTCCCACACAATGTATCCGGGGCCAAGAATATTGATGAGCATCAGCATGTAGAAGGGGTCGCACATGGCGTAGAGCGAGCCGCCAAAGTGGGTGCCGACGTAGTTCTTGTTGTAAAAGTGGAGCGGCATCTCGACCTTGACGGTGCGGAAATCGTCTGAGACGTGCGTGACGCGCACTCCGGCGCCGAGATAGGGAGGATAAAAGCGGATTCGTCTTTTGAGCTTGTCAGCGGTCATGATTTTGCCGAAATTCTACTCAGATGCATTGGCCTGCACGGCGGGCGGCGGCGCGGAATGGTTCATGTGCACAATACGCCATCTGGCTCCACTCTTCTCACATAAGGCGGTACCGCGGGCAAGAATGGTTTGCTGCCCGAGAGTGATACGAAGATCGTATTCCACCCAGATGGCATCGCCAATGGCGTGATGCGCGCGCGACGTGATGGACAGGTGGGCCGGGGGATCATGCTGAAAATAGCGATGGCGATAGTAAGCCATGCTGGCGTCCCGTCCGTAATAGTCGCCGGAAGCGGTGAAGACGACTACTGAAGGCGCGAAACATTCAGCGAACGAAGCCTCATCGGCGCGATTGAAGGCGGCTTCACACCCCATGAGCTGCTGGTGCAACTCGGCGATGCGGGCGGCTTCCGTGGCAGTATCCTGCAGAGAAAGATGGGCTGTCTTGTTCTCAAGATCCACTGTGGCCTTTAACCGGGAAAGAAGGTCAATGCCGAGAATGCCGTCAATGCGGCGGCCGCAGGCATGGCCAATGGAAGAAAGATCAATCGCGGGAAGCTTCAGCAGATTGATATGGTGATCGCCCACGGCGAAATCTCCCAGCGTGACTTCCTGAGCGCGCGTCTGCCGCGTGCCATTCCATGAGGTGACAGAAATACTCCCGGAATGGCCGTGCGAGAAAGAGTTGATATTGAGCATGGATGTTGCGGCCGTATCCACAAGGAAGAGGAAGCCCGTTCCGGAGACTTTGACATAGAGCACGGGAAGGCGGTCACAGGTTTGCAGCGGTACATCTTCTATGAGCAGAGCATGCGCCGGGATTAACGTTGCGACCGAGAGAAGAAGGAGGCTCAAGACTTTTATCATTACGACCCGCTCCTGAAACGGGAAACAGTATCTCATAAAAACGAACGTTCGTGCTATTATATTTCCGGCTTTAGAATATCCGGCAGGCTACGGAGCCCGTCGTGTGCGGCTCTTCGTTCCGAGGCTGCAGGGAGGCGTTTGTTTGGCAAGGGGTGCTGCTGCAACAGAGCGGCTGGCAAAAGGCGCGCGCACGCGAGAGAGCATTTTGCGCGTCGCGGTGGACCTTGCTTCAGTGGAAGGGCTGGAAGGCTTGACGATTGGCCGGCTCGCTGAAGAGCTGAAGATGAGCAAAAGCGGGCTGTTCGCTCACTTTGGCTCCAAGGAAGACCTGCAACTGGCTACGGTGGAGATGGCGCGCCAGATTTTTGTGGAGCGGATCATCCGGCCGGCACTGGCGCAGCCGGAAGGATTGCCGCGCCTGCTTGGCCTGTGTGAGGGCTGGTTGGACCATGTAAAGAACCGGGTATTCAAGGGGGGATGTTTTTTCACGGCGGCGTCTTTTGAGTTCGACAGCCGCTCCGGCCCTGTGCGTGATGCCATTGCCGCAGCCATGCGGACATGGCTGGATGTCCTCACCCGGGCCATTGATGGCGCGCAGAAAACACATCACATCAAGGCGTCGATTGATGCACGCAAGTTTGCTTTTGAGATTTACTCGCTGGCGATGGGAGCCAATTGGGCGCTGCAACTGCTCGACGACAAAGATGCCATGGCCAAGGCACGGCAAAATATCCTTGAACGGATCAAGGGCCTGGCGATGCCGCAATGTCCTCCAATCAAGCTGAAATAACCTGAGAGCCAGCCGCACCAGCAAAAGTTATTTATTGCGACCTGTCCGTGTACGGCGCCGTCAAATGTTCCGGACGCGCTGATTCCATTGGAGGCCATCGGTGCAAAAAAGAATTCGGTCTGAGAGTACTCGGAGCGCCAATCTTCCTTTCAGTGATGCGGTTTGGGCAGGAGACACGCTGTACTTGAGTGGACATATCGGCCTGGAGCCCGCGACGAGCAAGCCTCCGGCCAGCGCTACAGAAGAGGCCAGACTGGTTTTGGATGCCTTCAAGAGAACGCTGGAAGCGGCCGGATTGACCATGAACAGCCTGGTTTCAGTGCAGATCTTCTGCCCGGACGTAAGCCTGTTCAATGAGTTCAACGCTGTCTATAGGACCTACTTCACGGGCGATGCACTTCCTGCGCGGGCCTTCCTGGGCTCGGGCAAGCTGCTCTTCGACGCACGGTTTGAAGTGCAGGGGATCGCAAGCCGCATCTGAACCCAATTCACAGGTGCGTTGAGCAATTCACGGAAAAGTCGATGGCTGCTACTTCGCCGATGCGATCAACCGCAATGTCAGCGGCTGGGAAGCCGGCAACGAGTTTGGCATCGAGGGCATAGTGGCCCTGGCGAGGGAAAACAGTGGTGACCCGCTGGCCCCAGATCTTTTTGACCGCAGTGAGAATGCGAATCTTGTCATCGATGAGCACGTAATGATCGGCAGGATAACGCTGCTCCACATCCTCAAGCTCCTGCTCTTTGTGAATGTAGATCAGGACCTTGCCTTCTACAGCTTCCCATATTCCTGAGCGTTCAACTTTCAGAGGCTGGAAGACCACGTCACCGTCAGAAAGAATTACGGCCTCGCCCCATTGTTTTACGTGTTCGACTGCATCCAGCGAGTCGGGATAAAGACGAGTAGCGAAGGGATAGTTCACCAGAAAATGTGAGACGGTAAGGAGACTTGGATCGCGGGGGTACTCGATGCGATAGCGCTGAAGCGCGCCGAGGTAATCGGCGTAGCCAAGCTCACTTCGCAGCTGCTCAAAAAATTCCCAGTAGCGCTGCTGGCGCTCCGGGCCGACCTGTTTTTCAAGATGATGCTTGAGGTCGGCCGTAACGCGGTCATTATCGAGGAGCGTGTTGTCGACATCGAAAAGGAAGACGGTGCGCGCCGCGGATGCCATGCAGGCAGTATAAGCGAAACGTCAGATCATCCTGATCAGGCGGTCGCGACGGGCCTCCCAGTCCTCACTGGAAAAAATGCGCGGGCCCACTTCAATCAGTCGGGGGAGCATGTTAAAGACAGAGACCGGGGTCCAATAGCCGCCTGAGCGCGTACGCAAGCCGCTTTTGTTGAGCTCGGTGGCCACCCCCGACACAGAATGATCCTGCACGATCAATTCCATCATGCTGATCAGGATAGCTTTTTCGTGCGGATCTTCTTCCAGGCGGCTGCAATCAACAGCTACACGCAACCCGTAAGGGATCTCTTCCACGATGACCGACTGCTGTTCTGGTTCGCCGGCAATCTCGCGCCGCCATTCCAGGGCAACCAGCTTCCAGCCGGCTTCAGTTTTCTGTTTCATGTAGTCCAGATCCACTGATCCGGTCACAACTTCACGAATCCTTTCAACCCGGGCCATAAAACCTCCAATGCCTGAAGGCAGTTTTGGAATTGATGCTGCAAGGGAGATGCCATTGTTTGTTGCTGGTCAAGGCTTGTGAAACCTGTGACATAGCGCCGCGGGAACGCTCGGCGAATCATGACAGAGTGTGCGTTCATGGGATCAGGGCGTTCGCAGGCGAACAGTGACGGCAGGCTGCACTTTGCCGGAACCGGTCATCCTAAAAGTTAAGGTTATAAAACAATGGAGAATTGGCAGGCATGATCCGCAAATTGAAATCCGGAGAGTACCGGCTGTATTCGCGGAAGAAGAATCCAAAGACAGGAAAGCGCCGGAACCTGGGGACGTTTTCTTCTCTGGCCAAGGCCAGAGAACACGAACGGGCGGTACAGTTCTTCAAG
>DASUBD010000236.1:0-13922 GCA_035763445.1 Candidatus Angelobacter sp. | reverse complement strand
GGGACCATTGAAAGAACCTCTCCGCGCTCCCGTGCGAGGGAGTGCCGTAAGAGGACACAATCATGGTCTGGCTTACTGCTTTGGCGGGCACCACTCCATTCTCCCTGAATTTATAGGGGTATTAAAGCCCAAATCATCTGTGCACGCCAGATTACCTATGGCGAAAGTGTTAGAATCATTGTGCCGGGTCCCGCGCGACGCAATCCCGCCAACCCCGCCAGGTCCGGAAGGAAGCAACGGTAACGGGCTAGTGCGTGTGCAGCGGGGTGCCCGGTTGAAAGCTTCCCTACTTCTCAGTCCCAGCCTCTGCTCTCCCGGATCGCCCGAAAACCAGCAGGAGAAATGACCACCGGCATTGAGCCTCTCCGCAGCCCGTAACGGCAGTCAACTTCAACAGCGGATTGTACTTTCGTGCTGCTTGTCAGCAGATTGTTTCTGCCGCATAATCCACTCGCTCGCTTCCGAGCAATCCGGAGAAATCACCATGAAAACCTCTGCCGTCACCCTGAGCGTTTTGGCGCTCTGCCTGTTGCCTTTCGCGCTCGCCGCCGCTCCCGAGAAAACTTCCACTGAAACGGACGCCATCCGCGCCACCGTCACTGATTACATTCAGGGCTATTACACCGCAGATGCGGCCCGCATGGAGCACTCACTCCATCCTCATTACCTAAAGCACACCATCAGCGGGACGGACGGCGACCTGCGCATGACGGAGAAAACCGGACTGCAGATGGTGGAAGACATACGCTCCGGACATCCCATTCCGGCATCAGAACGCCAGGCAACGATCAGCGTGCTCGACATCAATGGCGATATTGCTTCCGCCAAACTAGTAACGCCGCACTGGGTGGACTATCTGACGCTTTCGAAATGGAATGGGCAGTGGAAGATTGTCTCAGTTGTGCTGCGGGAAAACTGACCCAAAACCTCTGAAACGCAGAGGAACAGAGGAACCAGAGGAACGCTTCAAAGTCGTCGAACCAGTGTTGGCGTGACCACGGCGGATCATCGGCCGATTTCTACCAGTACATCACTGCGCAAACGAGCCGAAAGGAACTCCGCGAGGCGATGGCCCGGAACAAGTACGAGCGCGGAGTCACAATGGCTTTACCACTCTGGATTCGTGTAAACTCCAGCGTTCCACTGGAGCCATCATGCGCAATCCAATCAGACTTATTCCTCTGTTTTTCCTTTTCCTTGCTGCCGCTTATGCCCAAAACTCTCGCCAGGATATCGACCAGATCGCAACCCAGGCTCTGAAAGATACAGGTGTTCCCAGCGCTTGCGTCTCGGTGGTGGAAAACGGAAAAATCACCTATGCGCACGCTTATGGAGACGCGCGGCTCGATCCGGCCAGGGCGGCCGAGCCCCAGATGCGCTACGCCATCGGCTCCATCAGCAAGCAGTTCACTGCCACTGCCATCCTCATGCTGCAGGAAGAGGGCAAGCTGACGCTTGACGATCACGTGGATAAATATGTTTCCGGGCTGACTCGCGGCAATGAAGTCACCATCCGTGAACTACTGTCACACACCTCCGGGTACCAGGATTTCTGGCCTCAGGACTACGTTCCGCCCATGATGCTCAAGGAAATCTCAGCACAGAAGATCCTCGACATCTGGGCGCGGAAACCTCTCGATTTTGCCCCGGGAACGCAATGGCAGTACAGCAACACCAACTACGTCATCGCCGGACTGATCGTGGAGAAAATTTCGGGCATGCCATTCTTCGATTTTGTTCAGAAGCGCATCTTTAAGCCTCTGAACATGCAAAGCGTGGCGGACGTCAATTTGAGTACCCTGAATACCAGTGATGCCACCGGCTACTTCCGCTATGCGCTGGGCCCGCCACATGTTGCCCCCAAGGAAGGCAAGGGCTGGCTGTATGCCATGGGAGAGTTGGCGATGACAGCGGAAGATCTTCAAAAGTGGAATATCTCTGTCATCAACCAGACACTGCTCAAGCCCGAGTCTTACAGGAAGTTGGAAACCGAGGTGCTGCTCAAGGACGGCAGTCCAACCGGCTACGCTCTGGGCATCGGAGTCGCGCAGCGGAACGGCCATCGCGTGCTGCAGCACGGAGGCGAAGTTTCCGGCTTCACTTCCACCAGCACCATCCTGCCGGATGATCGGATGGCAATTGTGGTCCTGACCAATCAGGATGCGGCCGAAGCTTCTGGTGTGATTGCTCGCGGGATTGCGGAGAAACTGCTGCAAACAGCTTCTGACCCGAAGGAAGATGCGCTGGTTACGCGCGTAATGCAGGACCTTGCCCAGGGCAAAATTGAACGCTCTCTATTCACTGATAACGCAAACGCATATTTCAATAATCAGGCGCTTCAGGATTATGCGGCCAGCCTTTCGCCGTTGGGGGCTTTGCAGGCGGTGATGCAGAACAGTACCAGCCTGCGTGGAGGCATGACCTACCGGAACTATGTGGCCAAATATGCGAAGAAAGCCCTCACCCTTTCTATCTACGAGATGCCCGATGGAAAGATTGAGCAGTTCATCGTTCGTCCGGCGGAGTAGAGCGGACTTTGTCGCGGTTCAAATTCCACGTAATGAAATGCGGCCCCTGTAAGCCTTATCAGGACTTAACCTGAATCAAGCGTCGCAGCACCTGAGTGCGGTAATTGTCTGCGACGGACCCATGGGACTTGGTCTTTCGAAACCTCCGGGTACGAGATAGATGGACTGATGCGATGAGTTCCTAGCTATACTGCATTCAACATCAGCAAGTATTTGATGAGCGCCACCTCGCAAAGGGGTCCGAACCATGTCGAGTAATCATCAAGCACTTCCGGAAAAAACCCTGATGCATGCAGTCTCTGAAATGGAGCGCGTTGTAAATTTTATTGACCGCTTCACCGCCATGGTGGTTCAGAAGCTGGAAAAACTGGAAAAGCAGATGGCGGGCAGAGCACCTTCATCCGCTACATCCAAAGGCTGAAGGGCTTCACACGCTTAGCCTCTGAGGCTTGTCTCGTTTCGTCTGCTTTGTTGGTCTTCAATCAGCGCTGGTCCGCGCTCTGGTTTGAGCTTCAAAATGCTTCAACACCGCTTCAGTCTGCGCCTTGTTCAGGATCGCACTCAGGGCCGCGGCATCTGCCTGCTGAACGGCGCGCACGCTGCCAAAATGCTGCAACAAGCGTTGCCGTGTGTGCTCTCCGATACCGGGGATTTCCAGCAGTTCTGAAGCGCGGTCACGCATCTGCCGCCGCTTGCGATGGAACGTAACGGCAAAGCGGTGAGACTCATCGCGCACCATCTGCACCAGGTGCAATACTGGCGAATGGCGGTCCAGCACCACCGGCTCGTCTTCCTGGCCGTAGACGTAAATGATTTCTTCCTTCTTGGCGATTGCCGCCAGGGGCTGGTTCGTAATCTCCAGTTCCTCCAGTGCTTCAGCCGCTGCGTGGAGCTGGCCCAAGCCGCCGTCGATCAGCACCAGGCTGGGAAAAGGCTTGTTCTCATCGCGCAAACGCTTGTAGCGGCGACCTACAACTTCCCGCATGGAGGCAAAGTCGTCCACCCCCTGCACACTGCGTACGATGAACTTGCGATATTCGGATTTGTTCATCTTCCCGTCTTCCCACACCACCATTGAAGCCACAGTTTCGGCGCCCTGAATGTGCGAGATATCAAAACACTCGATTCGCTTCGGCAGGTCAGGCAAGCCGAGTGCATCCTGCAAGGCCTCCTGCACTGCCCTGGCCTGCGGCTTCATTACTCGGAAGCGCTGGTCAAATGACTGTTTGGCGTTCTGCGCGGCCAGGTCAATGAGAGAGCGCTTTTCTCCGCGCTGCGGAACCAGAATTTCCATTTTCGTGCCACGCTTCTCTGTGAGCAGATCTTCCAGTTCGGCGCGATCTTCAAAATCCACAGGCACGATGATGTCTCGCGGGACATACTGCTGGTCAATGTAAACCTGTTTCAGGAGTGCTGAGAAAAACGCTCCGGGCTGGAATCCTTGCGTCCGCCCATCGTGCGCAACGGCCTCGCCGTTCTCGCTTACTGTAGCAACGTCAAATTCCGGCAAGTCTTCCCAAAAAAACTCACGGCGATCAAGAATCTTTCCTCCGCGCAGGTGGAAGACGTTGACCGCGAGCATCTGGTTTTCAAAGTGATAGCCGAAAACGTCCATATCGTCGCCTTCGACTGCGGCCATCCGCTGTTTCTCCTGCAACTGCTCCACCGTGGAAATCAGGTCCCGATATCGGGCTGCCCGCTCATACTCCTGGTCTTCAGCGGCCTGTTGCATTCGCGCGCGCAGTCCGCGGGAAAGGTCAGTCTGGCGGCCTTGGAGCAAAAGCTGCACGTCGCGCACGGCTTCCTGGTACGCCTCAGGCGTAGTCAGGTCCTGGACGCACGGCCCCAGGCAGCGCTTGATGTAGTACTGCAGGCACGGTCTGGGGTGAAAACGCGTGAGGTCAACTTTGCAGGACGGGACGAGAAAATGCCGGTGAATCAGATCCACGATCCGGTAGGCCAGATTGCCGGGAAAGTACGGACCGTAATATTCGCTGCCGTCTTTCTTCAGGCGACGCGTGACGTACACGCGAGGAAAGCGCTCACCCAGAGTCAGTTTGATGTAGGGATAGGTTTTGTCATCACGAAGAAGAATGTTGAAGCGCGGCTTCTTCTGCTTGATGAGGTTGTTTTCCAGCGCCAGGGCTTCTTTGTTGTTGTCGACCACGATGTAATCGACATCCACAGCCTCCCGCAGCAGGGACCCGGTCTTGGCGTTCGCCTCGCCGACCCCCTCCTGGAAATACGACCGCACGCGAGCCCGCAGGTTCTTCGCCTTGCCCACATAAATGACCTCGCCTTCGGCGTTTTTGTACAGGTACACGCCGGGCTGGGTGGGAATGGTGCGGATTTTGGCGATGAGGTCCATTGGGATACAGTCATGTCGATGAAGGAAGCTTCGTTAGATTGCCAGGAATGCCAAAATTGCCGAAATTGGGAGTTGCTGTTAGACGGTGGGCACGAAAAGTACTACTGTCAGCCTGCAATTTTCAATTTTGGCACTTTTGGCATTTCTGGCAATTTTTGCTCCGCCCTCTTCTCTGCTTTACCTTTATGTTAACAGGGATACTACCGAGTAAAATTTCTACGACCAGAGCTTCTCATGTGGCTGCCCCAGGATTGGGCAGGGTATCTAAGTCAATGAAAATGTGCTGGTTACTTAAGTCCCGGCAGTGCAGCACATTGGCATCACAGTTGCTTTATCTAAGGCTGGAATAAGTTTACGCGGCTACCCCTGCGCCGCTTGGGTCTTGAAAAAGGAGCGTCCCCCCATGAATGTGAGATCAAGTTTTTTGGTTCTGCTGGCTGGTGCAAGTTTGATGTTCAGCGCTGGTTGTTCAACAAAGAATTACGTCCGGCAGCAGAGTCAGCCGATTATCGATAAAACCAACCAGTTGGATGAACTGACAGCAAAGAACAATCGGGACATCCGCGATGTTGATTCCCGTGCCCAGCAAGGGATTCAGGGCGTGAACACCAAAGCCGCCGATGCAGACCAGAAGGCCCTTGCCGCCGGCCAGCGTGCTGACCAGGCCGGTCAGTTGGCGCAGCAGGCCAATACCCGCATTGACACCCTGACCAACCAGGTCGCCAATCTTGACAACTATCGCCCGGTGCTCGAAACCAGCGTCCATTTCGCTTTTAACAAAGCCAACCTGACTGACAAAGCCAAAACGGCTCTCGATCAGCTGGTGGCTGAGATCCCCAATACCAAGGGCTACCTGGTGGTGGTTGAAGGCGATACCGATGCAGTAGGCTCAGCAGCTTATAACTACAAGCTGAGCGAGCGTCGCGCTGACGCCGTGGTCCAGTATCTGGCTACCAAGAACGTTCCTGCCCACAAGATCTACATCATCGGTCTGGGCAAAGATAAGTACGTGTCGGACAACAAAACCTCAGAAGGCCGGGCCAAGAACCGTCGGGTGGACGTCCGCCTTATGACGAACACGCAAGGCCAGGAAACACCAGCTTCTGCGCAGAGTGCCTCTCCTAATCCGAGCAGGTAGTCTCTCCTCCCCCGGGACAGTGCGCAGAAATCAAAGGCCGTCAGATCTCTGACGGCCTTTGATGTTTTTGCCATGCGGTAGCAACCCTGCAAGCTGCCTACCCTCACTGTCGTTCCGGTAAAATAGGTGGCATGAGTCCCAGGCGCGCCTTGTTCGTGTTCTTATTCGTGTTTGTGGTGAGTGCTCTGAGCAAGCCCGGGTTCGCCCAGGATGATCAGGACAACCAGCCCCATATAACGCCGCGCAAAGAAGAAAAACAGCAGCGAATCGCCAAACCCACACCAACACCGCCGCCTGAGCAGCCGGCCACAGGCCAGCCGCAGCAGCCACAGCCCACGGGCGAGTCATCCAGCGCTGACAGTGGTATGAGTTCCAGCAGGGATTCGCAAATCGACTTCAACGCCGGTCCTCGCACAGCTCCTGTGAACCCGGTCAACGAGGACGTAAATTACGATCCACATCGCGCTGAAAAAGACATTGAAGTGGGAAACTACTATTTGAGGCAGAAGAACTACCGCGCGGCGCTGGAGCGCTTCCATGATGCTCTTCTGTACAAGCCGAATGACGCTTCGGCTACCTACGGTCTGGGAGTAACGCAGGAAAAGCTGGACCTGTTTTCAGTGGCATACAACTCCTACAGCAAGTATTTGGAGATCCTCCCTCACGGCCCCATGGCCAAAGAGGCTGAAGAGGGAGCCAGGCGCATGGAGCAGCATCTCTCGCCTGAGGACATACAGTCCAGCACGGCGAGGAGAGCTGCTGAAGACATTTCCCAGGGAGAGAAGTTTCTTTCTCGTAATGAGTATGACGCTGCCCGGGAAAGCTTTGAGCGCGCCCTGCGCCTGACCCCGGATAATCCTGCAATTTCATTCCGGATGGGCCAAAGCCTGGAAGGGCTGCAACAGCCCGATGCCGCGCGCATGTACTACCAAAAATACCTTCAGCTTCAGCCGAATGGCCCATTTGCGGCCGCTGCCAAAAAGAACATCGCTCAAATCAACGACATGATTGGCAAATAACGCCGTGCAGGCGGCTACTCTTTGCGCAGGAAATGCCCAGTGCTTGCGTCAACCAGTACGGTGAGCCTGGCGCTGGAGGTGCTTCCACCATAGATAACAAACCACGCCAGCTGACTGGATCCGGCATTCCAGCCCAGAAAATACATGATCTGCATCTTGGGCTCTTTGCTGAGGAGTTCCTTGCCCCCGTGCTCCTGCGCCACTTCAAAGGCTTTATCGGTGTCCACCTTCAGAAAAGCCAGGTCCCATGGCTGAGTAGAGCGATTGTTGGGATTAAACGTGTCTTCAACGCCGTGGTCTACCCCGTGGGAATCAGGACTGCCCGACCAGGAAAAAGGTTCCGACTTGCCGCGGGAAGCTGACCCAAAGACGGCGCGCCAGAAGGCCGACTTGCCATCCTGACCGTTATTCTCAGAAGAGGGGCTGGATTCGAGTTGAATAGGCTTTGCATCCGCGGCCCACAAGCGCGCAACCGGCAGCATTTTCTGGAGAGCATAACGGCCGGTCTGGGTTTCAGTGACTTTCTTTTCCGGAGTAGAACTCTGGCCCGTGTTTGGCTTGGATTCGTCGCAAGCCACCAGCGTAAGCGCCAAAATCAACAGCGCGGACGGAAGCAATAATCTTGTTGTTTTCATCGGTTGTGTGAAAGGCTCACTACATTCTAGACGAGCGGGTGCGTCCGCATGGATGCCCAAAAGGGCCGTGTCTTCCGGTAGTTACCCCGGTTGGAGAGCAATGAAGAAAGGCCGCTCTTTAGCGGCCTCCCAGGTCCTGCCACGAACCACCCTTACTTATGATCGAGCAATGATGATGCCGAACCACCAAAATCGCGCGATGCCTTCCCGGCTCCACGGCTGGCCCTTGCCGCCACGGAATGATTGGCCCCCGCATCACCGTATTTCTCCAGGAGAACCGGCACCAAAGCGCCTTCGGCTTCCTTGGTAAAGGTGAACAAGTTGTCCTTGCGGTCAATCCTGATGAAGTCGCCCAGCTTGATCTGGCCAGTCGCTACCAGGTTCGCCAGCGGAAAAACGATGTTTTTTTCGATGGCACGCTTCAGGTGACGCGCACCGTACTTGGGATCTGTCCCTTCGACGAGCAGAAAACCCTTTACCGACGGAGTGCAACTGAAGACGAACTGATGATTGCCCGTAGCCTGCAGAATGCGCTGCTGCACCATCCCCAATTCGATCTCCAGGATGTGCTCCAGATGTTCCGGTTTGAGGGTCTTAAAAACGACAATCTTATCAATGCGGTTCATGAACTCCGGCGAGAACTTGCGCCGGGCCGCTTCCTGCGCGCTGCGGGTAATTTTCTCGTCGACCTTGGAGTCAACTATCTGTTCCAGCTTCTTGGGCTTGCCGAATCCCAGCCCACCGCTGAGAATGTCATTCATCTCGCTTGCGCCGAGGTTCGAGGTCATCACGATCAGGCACTGGGAAAGGTCCACGCGGCGATTGTCGCCCAAAGTGAGCGTTGCCTTATCCAGGATGCCGAGCAACAGCTGCCATAGCGCATCGCTGGCCTTTTCAATCTCGTCAAACAGTAACAAGGTCAGCTTGAGCTTCTCTGTGTGCCACTGGTTCAACGCTTCCTGCGTGAGCAGCGGGTGAGTCTCCCGATGGCCCAGATATCCGGGCGGTGAACCGATGAGTTTGGCGATTTCGTGGCTGTGCTGAAATTCCGCACAGTCAATCTTGATGACCGCTCGCGGATCACCGAAGAGGGCCTCAGCCATGGCTTCCACCACGCGAGTCTTGCCCGATCCGGTGGGGCCAAGGAACAACAGGTTCCCCACTGGCCTTCCGGGGGCGTTGAGTCCCGCCAGGAACATCTGATAGATTTCCACTACCTTCTCAACCGCAGGATCCTGCCCTACGATTTTCCGCCTCAATGCGGTTTCAAAGTCCTGCGCATCTGAGCTGCGGCGACTTGGATCAAGTGCTGTATTAAGACCGGTCCGCATAAAATCTTCTCGCCTCTTCTGCCAAGGACGCCTCTTTAAGCTGAGGCTTACCTCCTGAGATGGAATCGTTGTCTGCAGAGTTGTAATTACCGATCTGCCAACATGCGCTCTTGTGCATCTCAGGTTAGATGCGTGGCCGATGACAAAAGTACAGCGACCAGCAGCCATTTTGATCAGAGTCTCTGCAGGCGTGCTAAGATGCCTCCCAGACCCCGGAAAAGAGTCCGCATGGCACCCAAGAAAATTGGTTTTGCATCCACCGCAGTACTGATTGTTGCTGTTTTGGTTGTAGTCACACTCGTTTTCACACGGCACGCACAGTTGTTTTCCCAAACGCACGTTTCCGCGGCGCAAACCCCGGTCACAACGCCTTCAGCCCCGCCGCAGTCCGCTGAGCAATCGTCAAGTCCCGCGCAAACCCTGCCGCCGGGAACTATTGCTTATCAGGCGAAGGCGGTCACGACCGCGCAATTCCTCGCCCGCATGCACCTGACGGAATCAAAGTACATGACCGTGGCTGAGTACGTTGATGCCATTGCAGCCGTGAACGACGGCAAAAAGAGTTTCAAGCGGGGTGATACTGTTTTGATTCCCGGGATCGAACCGCAGCCGATCGTAGAAAAGAGCCGTCCGTTCCCCAAAGATGGGGAAGTTCGCGCCATCTACATGACGGGCACGACCGCCGGGAGCGCCAAGGGCATTGAATTGGTCCGGCACTGGCATGATGCAGGCGGCAATGCCGTGGTTTTTGATATTAAGGACAGCGACGGCAGCATCAGCATCCCGTTTGATCATCCACTGGCGCCCAGGCGCACCCACCACTCCATCAGCAATCTTCCGAAGTACGTGCGGTATCTGCATTCGCTGGATATGCATGTGATTGCCCGCCAGGCCCTGTTCCGCGATGACAACATCGCGCAAAACCACAGCAATCTCGCCGTGCAGTCTCGCAGCACACACCAGCCATGGCGCGAGAACGGCAAGCTCGTCTGGACTGATTCCTCTAATAAAGAGGTCCAGGATTACAACATTGCGCTGGCCAAGTACGTTGCCAGTTCAGGAGTGGACGAAATTCAGTTTGACTACGTGCGCTTCCCCGCTGAAGGCAACCAGCCGGATGCCGAGTTCGCATTCCAGAAGGACCCCAAACTGCATCGTGATGATGTAATCGCGGGTTTCCTGGATCGCGCCTACTCGGAACTTCACCCCATGGGCGTCCTGCTTTCACTGGATGTGTTCGGCGTGATGGCGTGGCAGCGCCAGGTGGACCTGAGCCATACCGGCCAGGACATTGTCAAAATGGCGCAGCACTGTGATGTGATGTCGCCCATGATCTATCCTTCGCACTTCTTCGGGATGGATGGTTATGACCATCCGGGCGACGCGCCGGAGCATTTCATCGGCGAATCCATGGATCGATTCTATAAGGTCACGGCCGGATCAGGCGTGGTCCTGCGCCCCTGGCTGCAGGCTTTCCATTGGCGGACCAAGACTTATTCTCCTGAATACATCCTCACGCAGGTGAAGACTTCCAATGAGCACAACGGAATAGGGTTCCTGTTTTGGAACGCAGCCAATGATTATTCCAAGCCGTTCGTTGCGATGCCTGTGATCATGAAGAATCCCACGGTTTACCTGCACAGGCCCACGGTCACCGTAGCCCAAAATGGAACTGCCGCCCCTGGCCCGTCGGGCAGCGGCAAGACTGGCGCTTCGGGAGCGCAGCACTAAGAATCGCCTCTCCCGGCTGACATTTTTTGTCTTTTGGCGCAGCGCAAGGATGCGCCAGGCAAAATCTTATGTTGGCCGGGATTTTTTTCGTCAGATATAATGTGCCGTTCACTGCGCGACGCATATCTAAGTAGTTAGAGTCCTGCGCTTAGCCCTCAAAAAAACGTTAAGAGCAGCCACTCTCGATTCAACGGTACCTCAATCTGACCGATAGGAGCCCTCCAGAATGGCGATTCAAGCGACCGAGAAGATCTGGCACAACGGAAAACTCATCCCCTGGAATGATGCCCAGATCCACGTCATGTCTCACGTCATCAATTACGGATCGTCTGTGTTTGAGGGCATCCGTTGTTATTCGCACTCAGATGGTCCCGCAATTTTCCGCCTGACCGAGCATATGCAGCGCCTGCTGGACTCGGCCAAAATCTACCGGATCGATTGCGACTATTCCCCGGAGCAACTTTCCGAGGCGGCCTGCGACCTGGTGGGAGCCAACAACGTATGGCCGTGCTATATCCGTCCCATTGTGATGCGTGGCTACGGCGAAGCCGGCGTGAACCCTTTCAATTCTCCCACCGAGGTTTACATGGTGAATTATCCCTGGGGGAAATATCTGGGCAAGGGCGATGTGAGCGAAGGCGTGGAAGCCTGCGTTTCTTCGTGGTCAAGAATAGCCCCCAATACCATGCCCGCAATGTCCAAGGCCGGAGCCAATTACATGAATTCGCAGCTGATCAAGATGGAAGCCATCGTAAACGGGTACGTTGAAGGCATTGCCCTCGACGTAAATGGATACGTCAGCGAGGCCTCCGGGGCGAACATTTTCGTTGTCCGCAGAGGCAAGCTGCTCACTCCACCTCTTGGCAATTCTGTGCTCCCAGGCATTACCCGCGACAGCATTCTGACTCTGGCGCAGGACATTGGCGTAGAGGTGATTGAGCAGATGATCCCACGTGAAATGCTCTACATCTCTGATGAAGTCTTCTTCTGCGGCACGGCTTCAGAAATCACTCCCATCAAGTCGATCGATAAAATCGAAGTCAATCACGGGAAAACCGGCCCGGTTACACTGGCATTGCAGCGTGAGTTCTTCGGGATAGTGAACGGGAAGGAAAAAGACCGTCACAACTGGTTCACCCGCGTGCCGGTAAAGAACCACGCCAAGCAGCCTGTAGGCGTTTAAAACCTGCTCAAAGATTATGAAAAAGGGGCACACACCAAGTGCCCCTTTTGTTGTGCTAAACGAGCTGCTGCACGCCATGGCGGAGAATTAGCTTTTCTAATTGCTCACTCATGTTTCGTTAAGAAATGGTTTGTTAATCTGGGTCCGTCCCGAAATGAAGTTGACCCCGGAGGCAGTCATGGGAGAGCTCATTGAGTTCTACGTTCCTCCAAGCTTTAACTATTCCCGGCAGAAGTGGATTCCAGAATCGGCGCGGGGAAAAGTGATCGCATTCAGGATGGCGGCAAAGTCAGCATAGCGCTCTCACCGGCTCCAGTGGTTTGGCGTGGTTCCCCTGGCGTAAGATGATGGCATGATTGGCCTGCCTGGTCGGGAAGAGACCGCAGCTTACTATTATCGCTATATTGACCGCATCAGCAGCGACGACGTGGTCTGGGAACTGGAAGCGCAATTCCAGGCGCTGCCCCCATTCTTTCGCGGCATCGGAGAGGAAAAGTCACTGCATCGCTATGCTCCGGAGAAGTGGAGCATCCGGCAGGTGCTCAATCACATCAACGACTGCGAGCGGCTCACTGTGTTCCGCGCTTTCTGGTTTGCGCGCGAGTTTTCGTCGCCTCTACCCAGCTTTGATCAGAACATTGCGATCTCCGCGGCCCATGCTGATCAAATCTCATGGGCCAGGCATATTGACGAGTTCCTTGCCATAAGGGAAGCGACTTTGACTTTCTTCCACAACCTGCCGCAAGAAGCATGGATGCGCACCGGTATCGCCAGTGACAACCCTTTTACTGTGCGATCACTCGCTTATATTGCTGCAGGACATGTGGCCCACCACGTTGCCATTCTGCGTGAGCAATATCTGCAGACGAGCTGATGGCTTTTCCGACAAGCGGAAAGCAAAGATCAAAAAATGGCGGACCCCTCAAGTCCGCCATTTCCGCGAGGTTGAACTCAGTTCAGGCGGTCTTCTTCACCATCAGCTTGTCCACGATCTTCCTTTTTCCAGCATAGGGTTCGACTGTGGCGAGAATCTTGCGGTGCTGGGTCTCATTCTGCACCATGCCCGTCAAAATGATGCTTTGATCGTCCACTTTGGTCTCAACTTTGGCGTCGCTTAGAGTGGGATCTTCAGCAATACTCTGCTGAAGTTGCTGCTGAATATCGCTGCTGGACATCTCTCCGGCCTGACTCTGCTGTTCCGGCAGCACCGGCGGTTTCTGAGTCTGCGGGTTGTTATCCGGGAACGTGGGCGGAGTGGTATACGGCGGCGGACTTTGTGGTTGCTGCTGGGCCACAATCGCGGGGGTTGCCAGCAACAACAGAGCGCATACGATTATGCGGATCATACAAACCTCCCTCTGTGGCTGACCAACTATTGTCCCCCGTTTGCCAACTCACATTCAACGTCACAGCGGAACGCAGAAGCGGAAATCGGCGAGACTTCACCTCTTGACAATCTAGATGAACAAAGAGCAATCTCATCTAGGTAAACTAGAGGAGAGAATCTACAAATGCCGGACAAAGCAGCAGGGCTGGTGCAGGGGACGCTCGACATGCTGATTCTTAAGACGCTCGCCCTGGAACCGATGCATGGTTACGGTATCGCACTCCGGATTGAGCAGATCAGCAGAGGAGTTTTTCAAGTCAATGCCGGATCGCTCTTTCCCGCTTTTCGCCGTCTTGAGCGGGATGGCCTGGTCGCCTCAGAGTGGCGGCCGACGGAAAACAACCGTCGCGCCAAATACTACCGGCTCACCGAACCTGGCAAGAAGAAGCTCAAAGCGGAGACGCGCGAATGGCAAGCCCAGACTGCTGCGATCACGCGCATTCTTGAAGCCTAAGGAGCCGCCATGGCCATCTTTCGCAAGCTCATATCCGGGCTCAAAGTCCTGTTCCGGCCAGAAACCGCGGAAAAGGAAATGGATGAAGAACTGACTGACTATTTCGAAGAAGCGGTTGCCGCCCGGGTTCGCGCGGGCGCCACTCCCG
>DASUBD010000235.1:0-10196 GCA_035763445.1 Candidatus Angelobacter sp. | reverse complement strand
TCGAATGCGGTCTCAGTCTCAGCCTTGACCAGGCATGCACCTTCCGCATACACGCCAGAGGATCTGTTGGCCATCGGAGACCCGCTGAACGAGTCAGGATCTCCCGCTTTAGCCCATGCAAAGGAAGAGATCAAGCTGGTGTCGTCGTATGCGCCTGCCGCACGTGAAGACGTAATTACGGGAAATGCGGCGACGGTATCAGCCTACGTGCTCAGCCATCCGGAGAGATTTCGGCTGATCCACTTCGCTGCGCATGGTCTCTCCAACCAAATCAGACCACTCGAGTCTGCCATTCTGCTTTCTCCGGACAGCGAGAACTCAACCAGCCTGTATGGCCACGACATTGTGGAACATAAGCTCAATGCGGAGCTCGTCGTCATCTCGTCCTGCAAAGGCGCTGAAGGACGCATTTACGGCGAGGGGTCGGTGGGGCTGGCGTGGGCGTTCATGAAGGCTGGTGCGCGCCAGGTGATCGCCGCACTGTGGAATCTGGATGACGCGGCTGCCGCAGAGCTGATGAAGACCTTCTACGATGGACTTAAGTCCGGCCAAACGCCTGCCGCGGCGCTGCGAGCAGCGAAACTGTCTCTGATGAAAGATCCCAACCATCAGCGGCCCTACTATTGGGCGACTTTGCAAGTTTATCTCGGTTCGTAAGGAACGGCTCGCAGGTCTTCTGAAGGGCTTGCCGGGTGCTATCCTTAATGCACCCATGAGTGTTGCTGAAAACAAGAAGTTGCTGGAGACCATTTTTTCCCAGCTAGCCCAGGGCAATCCGCGTCCTTTTGTGGAGGCGATGGCAGATGATTTCTCGTGGACAGTTACAGGCACTACAAAATGGTCAAAGAAGTATGGGGGCAAAGCGGTGGTTCTCACCGAACTCTTCGGGACGCTCACTTCCCGCATGGATGGCCGGATCAAGACCATCCCGGATCGTTTTATCGCTGAGGACGATCATGTGGTTGTGGAAGCGCACGGCAGCAACACCACGAAATCCGGCAAGCCCTACAACAACCGTTACTGCTTTGTATTCCGTGTGAGTGAGGGCAAGCTGAAGGAAGTCACGGAATATCTGGACACAGAACTGGTGAGTTCAGCGCTTGCTGACTGAAGCTCATTTCTGCCCATAGAACAGTTGCGTCGATTCGCATTCCGACAACTCTATGATGCTTTCAACGTTTCCGGACAGCGGCCAACAGTTCGTCTGCGGCTCGATACTTAAGCACGAATGCCGACGCTCCGAGACTGAAGGCCTGCTGCCTGATGGCCGCGTCGTCGGCAACGGTAACAATAACAACCCTGGTGCGCGGTGCGGATTGCCTGATCAGATCGCACGCTTCGATTCCATTGACGGCCGGGATGTTGACATCAACAACCACCACGTCCGGACTGAGACTCGCGACAGCCTGCAGCAACGCCCTGCCATCTTTTACGCTGCCAACTATTTCGCAATAAGGTTCGAGCAGACGCTGAAAAACTTGCAGCATCCCTTCATGGTCGTCCGCCAGCACTACTCGGGGCCGCAGTTCTTGAGGCATGCGCAGTGATTGGATACTCCCTGCAGTCAGGCGGCAGATATAGCTCGTTTGATAGCCCCTTCCAACCTGGCTTCAGCTATGATTTCAGTCCCTCCGCCCGGCTCTGAGCGAACCACCAGGTTCCCTTTCACGAGCTTCAGCCTTTCCCGCATGGTTGCCAGCCCAAGGCCACGGCCTGGAAGCGACGTATCAAAACCCGATCCGTAGTCCCTGATCTTCATTACAAGAGTATGATCGCCACCGGTTAGCCTAACTTCAATCCGATTCGAGCCGCTGTGCTTGACGGAATTCTGCAAGGCCTCCTGGGCAACCCGATAAAAGACGAACGCAACAACCTCAGGCAGCGGAGAAGGAACGCTGTTTACGGCAACCTCGATCTCAAGAGCATGCTGCCTCGCCAGTTGTTGTGAAAACTCGTTCAACGCTTCTTCCAGCCCCAAAATCTGGAGCCTGGCAGAATGGAGTTCGTGCGACAGGTTGTGAGTGTCCTCTATGATTTCATGGAGTTGCCGCAGGGTTTGTTGCAGAGAGGCGGATATTTCCGGCTGGTGAAGCACTACATCCCGGACGAGCAGCTCAATTTCAATGGCAACAATCGCCAGCCGCTGGGAAATATCATCGTGCAGCTCGCGTGCGATTCGTTTTCGCTCTTCCTCACTCGCGTGGATCAGACGGCCGCTCAACTCCTTTACCTCCAAGTTCGCCAGTCGCCGTTTCTGCACTTCGAAAGTCAGGACGATCACGAGGGTAAGAAGAGCAATGATAGCCGATAGACCAGTCACCACATACCATCGATATCGCTCCCATGCAGATGGAATTCGGAACCGGACGATGGCACCCGCTGGAAGTCTTTTTTCACTGATGCCCCAGCGCTGAAGTTGGCGCCAGTCAACTACGGGCCGGCTTTGCCAATTTTCAACCGGCAAACCTGACGCGGTTCCGCGCTCCAGGATCTTCATTGCCAGCCTGCCAGTTTGTGTGCCGAGGTCCTTGAAATCGAGCACGCGCCCGCCTACAATCCCGCAGCCCACAAAGGTACCGTACGAGCCGTACACCGGCGCATTGGAGGCGGCTGCAATCAGAGGACAAACGCGCGCCGCGATGAACACATGCCCGCTTGCATCCTGTTCCATGCCTCCATAAATAACTATGCTGTCATCGGGAAGCCGGCTTATCCGTTCCAGCAGTTCCGCCAAAGGCAAGTTGGAAAGATAGGTGAACTCGATCTTGTCCGCAAACCGTTTGAAATCCTGTTCGGCGCTGGCGCTGCGAGCGGTGTCACTGGGACTGCTACCGCCCACGTAAAATACCCGTTTCGTCTTCGGCATGAGCTGTAAAGCCAGTTCCAGGGTGCTTGCGGATGGGTCGGCGTAAGCAATCGCCGTGGTGTTAGGCGGTAGTTGAGCCGGCAGCAGACGATGATCAACAAAAATAAAAACCTCGGGCGTCCCGGGCCAAAGCTCCGCGCCATGCGAAAGAAGAAATGCCAATACAGGGTTGCCGACGCCGATGACCACATCAAACTTCGTCCCATTATATTTTTTGCGTAGCGTGTCAGCGACGAGAGCAGAGCTCTCGCTGAGTCTGTCCTGGTCAAAATATTCGTCGAAAATCTGTTTCTGCACTCCCGGATCAAGGACCTCATGAAGTCCTTCCGCAAATCTCACGCTTCCAGGTTGGCTGGAATATCCCTCCTGGAGCACCAGTATTTTTCTCGTGTTCTGCGCAATCAGAGAGACCGGGAGAAGCAATGCCGATGCTAAAAAGACTCGCAACCACCGCCCGCTGATCATCGCTCTTAATCATACCGGAACGGTGCTAATTGGAGGAATTTGGAAGCCAATTGGCTGGGAACGTCAACTGCAAAGTTCGGCCAGGTCCGATTACGGCGGCGCTTCTTCCACGCTGTGAACCAGTTCAAAGCGTACCTCTGCCTTGCAATGCTGGCAGGGTGGAAATGTATCCAGCTTTCTGAGCATTACGTCGTGCGCTTTGCGATGTGCCTGGTGCAGGACTCTATAAATCCCCGTTGTCGGTACCGTTCCCCAGGCTGGTGCAACTTCCGGCAGGAATCGAAAGCCATGAGCTATTCCAAGTTGCGTAGGGAACAAGCTATTTTGAGTCCTCTGATTCAGGATCGAGTTGTCTACGGCAGGAATGTCTTCATTGAAATCGGGGTCTTCTGAAATGTGCGGAGCAGGCTGAACCAGCCTGAATCGTACCAATTCGCCACATTTTCGGCAGAATGGGAAAAAAGAATTTTTGAGCAGGAGCAGTGACGTTCGCGGCTCATCTGAGTGGCATATCTCGTAAACGCCCGATTGCGCCACTGGTACGCCCGGAATGAGCGTGCAGTCGGACTGGTCAAATTTGCTGGGTAATGGATGTTGCTGTCGCATGAGTTAATGCTGCTTGGCTTCTCCCTCGCTGAAATTGCAGCAGAAACACTCGGCCAAAGGCAGCAGAAAGGGCCTGTGCTTCTGCTTCTCTTACGGCTTGGCAGGGATACCGACAGTGGCGCATATTCGCGCCTTCAGAATGCTTGGATGCGCTCAAAACAATGCAAGTTGGAGTGGTTCAGGCCGGCAACATGCTCCGGGACTGCTTTGATTTCGAAGTGGCATGTGCCAGTTCGCATGGCCGCACGGAGCGGTTGTTTTAACCTCCAGTCTCTGCAAACGTGAAGAAAGCACAGCCGAGGGGAGGCAGTGCCACACGAGCTTTCTACGCAGTCGAGAGCTGCTATTTTGCTTTAATCGACAGGCGCGTAATAGCCCTTTCTAGCCTGTACTTTGTAGCCCTCTTTTGACTTCACTTCAATCTTACGGAAGCTGCCATCATGCTTCTCATTGGTTGGTGTGTAACCAAGGCTGTACTGGCTGCGGAGCTCGTCAGAAATTTCCTTGAAAGCTCTTGATAATTTGTCAGGGTTGTTCACAGTAATCACGCGTCCGCCGGTCTGCTCAGCCATCTGGCTCATCTCATGAGGATCAGAACCCCAGTGGGGATCGCTGATCAGCAAAACGTAGCAAATGGCATCAGCTTTCTGCGCCGCTTCGATGGCCTCTTTGAGGCGAAGCCTGCTGCCCTGGTCAACGCCGTCAGTCAGCACCACCATGGCTTTGCGTCCCACCTGCTTGCTTAAAACGTCATTGGAAGCCAGATAAACGCCATCGTAAAGCAGAGTGCCTTTAGGGCGCGAAACCGGAATGGGACCCTGGCCAATTCCCGGAATCCCGCTGCTGCCGGCGCCGACGTTGATTCGTGCGCGGTCGAGTCCCGCGCGCAAAAGATGGACGTCACTGGTTAAATCCTGCAGCAGGTCAACATTGATATCAAAACTGATGATAAAAGCCAGGTCCTTGTCAGTAATTACTTCGCGCAGAAAATCCGCGCCCACGACCTTCTCTTCCGGCAACATGTTCTGCATGCTGCCGCTGGAATCAATGAGGATTCCCAGGGTCAGCGGCTGATTGGTCTCTGTGGAGAAATACTTGATGGTCTGCGGCTTGCCATCCTCAGAAATTTCAAACTGGTCTTTGGTGAGCCCCGGAACCAGAGCCCCATGCTTGCCCTTGACCGTAAAAAACACGTTTACCACGTTGACGTTTTTGCGGAAGACAGGCGTCTGGTCCTGCTGGTTGGATGGTGTAGGGCTCTGTTGCGCAGGGCTCTGTTGTGCCACTGCCGGCACAATCAAAAGCAACACGGCTACGATCCCGATTAAAACGGTCCGCATGAGGCTGCCTTTCCTCTAATTGGGTTATTAGGATCATTGTATTGGATGCGGGCAACCCTGTTTCTGAATGCCTGAAGGCATTTACAATGCTGAATAGGGACGCGGCCTCTAAGGATGGTCCGGAAAAGCCGCAAAAACATGGAAAAGGCTCGATCTTAGAACAGGGTTCAGCAATCCAATAAATATACTTGCGCTTTTTGTGGTTATTTCGTCGTCTTATCCGTAGGAGAAGGACCATGATCGGCTTGGAGTCAGGTGCAAGAAATTTCCTGTTGCTGTTGTGTTTGTTGGGGTTACCGGTTTGGGGGCAGCAGAACGTTCCAGACGCGCCTAAGCCCAAACCCAACCTGCCATCACAGTTCCCTGACAATGCGCCGCCAGCGCCTAAGAACGAGCGTCCGGAGCTTCCTCCGCCTGGCGCCGAAGCCACGCCGCAACCCGCCCCGGCGCCGCCGGTCGACGGCGTAGCCACCAGCCGCAACGACCTCTACACATACGCGGTTCACGTCAATTTTGTGCAAGTGCCCGTCACGGTGAAAGACAGCTCAGGCCAGCTGGTTCCCGGGCTGGGGCCTAAGGACTTTGCCGTTTACGAAGATGGCAAGCGCCAGCAGCTTACGTTATTGACCAGCGATCCCTTTCCTCTTTCCGCCGCTGTAGTGGTGGACACGGATCTTCCCTCCACCACCATGAAAAAAGTGAATGACACGCTGCCGGCACTGATTGGCGCCTTCAGCCAGTTCGACGAAGTTGCCCTCTATCGCTATGGCCATACAGTGCAGGAGGTTACAAATTTTGCGGGCGCAGAGAACATTTCCACGGCAAGCCTGAACAAGATCAAGCGTCCCGGACGCGAGGGCGGCCCTCCCATGGTGGGAGGCGGCCCATTCTCCCATCCCGGCCCCATGATCAATGGCCATGAGGCGGATCCCAGCGTGCAGCCTTCTGCTGCGCCTGCGCCCGTGCAGGAATCGTATGTGCTGAACGACGCAATCCTCCGCGCTGCCCAGGACCTGGCCAAGCGGGACAGGACGCGGCGGAAGATCATCTTCGTCATCAGTGATGGCCGCGAAATCGGGAGTAAGGCGCGCTATGACGAAGTGAGGAAGATCCTGCTCACGCAAAATATCCAGGTCTACGCGCTTGGCGTTGATACTGCGGCCATTCCCATTTATGACCGCCTGAATCGCATTCGCTTCCCTGGTTTTGGCTACGGCAACATCCTGCCCAGATACGCCAGTGATACGGCCGGCCAAACCTATGCCGCTTTTGACAGGTCAAGCATTGAGGATGCGTATTCTAAAATTACTGACGTAGCGCGCAACCAGTACACGCTGGGGTACAACACGCGGGCGACTGCCTCCAGCGCGTATCGCGCGATTGAAGTGCGTGTGCTCCGGCCGAATCTTAGTGTGATCGCCAAGCAGGGATATTTTCCGTTGCCACCGGGCCCCATGCCGCAACCGGCGGGACAGCAGCACTGAACGAGGATTTAAAGGCGACCAGGGCTCAAGAGCATCTACGGGCCCTGTTGTCGCCCAGATGACGCCGCTATTTAGGCCCATCTAGGCCCAACTCTGATATGGTATAAACAATCTTTTCAGAAGATATAGGTAGCAACCTGCCTGCGCGCCAGTCTGTGGCAGCGCGGCAGCGCATCCGAGGGAGAGTCTTGAGTTTTATCAACTTTGCGGCTCGGGAAATCAACTGCAAGATCGTCTATTATGGCGCCGGTCTGGGCGGTAAGACCACGAACCTGCAGTTTATTTTCGATAAAACTACGGACAAGCAAAAGAGCAAGATGATCTCCTTGGCCACGGAAACGGACCGTACGCTGTTCTTCGACTTCCTGCCCCTTGATCTGGGTACTGTACGTGGATTCAAGACCCGTTTTCACCTCTATACCGTCCCTGGACAGGTTTTCTACGATGCCAGCCGGAAGCTCATTCTGCGAGGCGTGGACGGAGTGGTATTTGTGGCCGATTCGCAGGAGGAACGCATGGATGCGAACCTGGAGGCGCTGGACAACCTGCAGGAAAACCTGAAAGAACACGGATACGACTTCAAGAAAATCCCTTACGTCTTGCAGTTGAACAAGCGCGACCTGCCCAGCGCCATGCCCGTGCCTGAGCTGACCCGTGAGCTGGTCAAGAAAGACGAGCCGGTGTTTGAGGCTGTAGCATTCCAGGGCAAAGGGGTTTTTGAGACGTTAAAGGAAGTAGCGCGGCAGGTTCTGGTTGAGCTGAAAAAAGGCTGAGTCGCTCTAAAACGTTCCCATTTCCAGAAATAAAAAAAGCACAGCCGGGAAAGGCTGTGCCCGGAATTTCCAACTAGAAATTTATTCGGTTGCGCTGGCTCCCAAACCGGCTTTGCGTGCCTGCTCCTGCAGATCAGCGAGCTTCTGCTGGGCAGCATCAAGCGCCTGTTTCTTGGAGTCAATATCGTCCTGCTGCTTTTTGCTGTCTTCAGCGTACCTGGCTGAATCGCGCAGCATGGTTCCGGCGTCACCGTAGTAGGCGGCAGCGCGCAGCTTCTGCTCGCGTTGCATGATATCGAGTTCCCGCTGCAGATCACCGATCTCTTTTTTCTGCGCGTCTATGTTCTTTTGGATCTGCTCTTTTTTGTCTTTTTCCGCATCGGCAGAACCTGTTTTCTTGTCTTTGTCGTCTTTGGCTGCAGCGTCTTTATCTTTGTCGGCAGTCGCGGCGGAAGAGTCGTCGGCCTTTGCGTCCTGAGCATCGGGCGCGATGGTCCTGTGCATATTGTCATCGCTCAGATTGACAACGGAGCTGGGCTTCTTCTTGTTGCGGTTTTGCCGCGCAATTTCACCCAGCGATTGCTGGCCAAAGGCGCTGGCGCCCAGCAGCATGGTAATCAAAAGAGCAAAAAAGGATTTCATAGGATTTACCTTGATAGCTTTGCCTGAGTTCATTTTACTGCCGATTGCTGCCGCCATTCTTACGCATTCACGCAGCCGGAAACGATAGGGTAAACGCCATATCGGTCGTAAGTAATCAGGCGTTTTGAGGATCAGAAAAACGCCATGTACCAGTGAATCATGCCGCTTCCCCAGAATGCCGCCAGCAGTGCGGCCACGCCCAGAAAGACGCCGAACGGGATCTCAAAGTTACGGTAAATGAGCCGGGCAGATTGCCATGATCTGCTGCTGGAAGCTCCAGCTGCCTCAGCCGGGTGAGTCCGTCTTCGCCGCGCCAGACGTTTGCGCCAGACAAACACGATCAACAGCAGGCCAAAGCAACTGCCCACGAGTGATCCCAGAAGCAGCACCAGGAGCGTGAGTTTTACTCCAAGAAACGCTCCAATGAGGGCCATGAGCTTCACGTCACCTCGGCCCATGCCTTCCACCTTACGGACAGCTTCGTACGCAAGCGCGATTCCCAGAATAAAAGCAGAGCCCAGCACTGCGCCACACACAGAGTTAAGCAAAGACAGGATGCGCCAGTTCTCGACATTGCGCAGAATGAACGTGGCCGGGCCCTCAACCGGCACGATCAGGCTGAAGGCGAGTCCCAAGACAATTCCGGGCTTGGTAAGCAAGTCCGGAAGCAATTTGGTTTCAGCATCAGTAAAGATCAGACCCGTCAGCAGGAAGACCAGCGCGCACAGCTGGAATGCGATCCCGTTAGGCTCATAGGGTGCAGGAGCCATCCGGTAACTGCTGAGCAACACGTTGCTGTAGCCCGTCTGAAACCATGAGGTGCGCGGCGCCACCCACGAGAGAACAAACAGGAGTCCGGTGACGAGCTCAACCACGGCGTAGCGGGGAGAGATAGGCGCGTTGCAGTTGCGGCAGCGCCCGCGCAGGATGATCCAGCTCAGGACGGGGATATTGTCATAGAACGCGATGGCCTCGCCGCAATTGGGGCACATGGAGCGCGGGCTCACCACGGAGAGGTCGCGTGGCATGCGATAAATGCAAACGTTCAGAAAACTGCCAAATGTCAGCCCAAAAAGGAAAAAGGCTGCCATGTAAAAAACTGTGGGCAGATTGGCGAATATTGCGGAATCCAGAGCGTACTCTCCAGACCGGATTTAACAGTCCAGATAATAGTAATGGCGCAGAGGCGATTTTGATAATTGCATAACTTGGTAGCAGTTTGCCGAAGTGACATAGGTTCTCGGGAGAATTGCGAATTGCGCGCCATTTGCTGCTCGAGACCGCTGCTGCTCACTCGCTGACGGGAATTCTAACAATCTGGCCCTGCAGGCTGGGAGCATTCGGATCTTTGGGGGGAAGGTCACCAATCCAGTTCACCTGACGGCGATTGACCAGGCGCATCTCGGCGGGAAGAAATTTCCAGCCATGGCCGTTCTGTTCGCGAATGGCCATATTGAATCCTATGAGGTTATCGGCATGTTCGTTTTCACGCCAATCAAAAAGTGAGGTCTCCAGTTCTTCCGCCAGAGCTTCCGAAGGAAGCAAACATAGAATCCAATCGTTGCCCGAGTCCTGAACGTAAGCGCCACGGTCCACACCGCTTACGCCCTGCACCACTTTTGCGCCATGCTCGCGCGCGACTTTGATGGTGTCATCCGTGGAGCCGTGGTCCACCACAACCACTTCTCCACAGGGCCGCAGAGAATCGAGCACGCGACCGAGTTGCTGGGCATTGTTCTTGGTGTGAATCAGAGCAGTGATGTTGGTCTTGGCCATCTACTTCCTTGGATGCAGATGCGAGTGGAAGATGGCCGGGGAAAAAACGAGAGCCACGAATCTTATGCTCCGTGGCTCTCTTTCGCACTTGAATTTGCAGTTGTTATTCGTTCATGGCCTGGCGAGAAGCGCCCGGTTGCACCGTTACAGGGCTCTGCAACTGGAAGCTGAGCACCGTCTCCGGCTTCAGGACAATCTGCTGTCCCTTGGTGGCCGCGGATACTCCGGTTCCAGCGCCCGCCCC